>CAYXFJ010000245.1:0-2575 GCA_964464265.1 uncultured bacterium | reverse complement strand
CAATCCGTCTCCTGTTCTCCGGAAGTATCACCGGTTCTGCTGGAACACATGCCCTTTTTGCTTCAGGACATGTGTGGTCTGGGAAGCGACTGCGAGACCATACTGGAAACTATCGCGGAAAACTCGGCCTTACCTAAGGAAAAATGCGCGTACTGGATCTGGGATGCGGCAAGGGCGGAGTTATGATCCCGATTGCGGAACGGTTCGGCCACGAGGAAATGAGCGAAGTATCGTCTTTCCTCCTGAAGGGCTGTATGTAAAAAGCTGAGCAGCGTAAAGGATAAAAATACCAGAGCGGAAAATGCTTGCTGTCAAACTTCACAAACGGCCACAAGCCTGGCTGGGTAAGGGCAGCCATCTGGTCCCTGTTATCAGCTGGAAAGCAGCCCGGGTTCAGATCATGCATTGGAAGTGCTTTCTCACAACCTCCTACCCTACATTATCGCCAAACAATAAGATCAATTATATTACCCTGGTCAGGATACCAGACGACCACCCCGTGCAATTTTTTTTCACCTACGGTCCATCCAATTTCATGAAGAGGGTTTATTGGTTTGATTGTTATCATCCGCTCAGGAAATGGCCCAATGAGTTGAAGCAGGCTCTTGCAGAATGGTGGGATGCCCAGCTCTCCGGTTCAGGCGGTCTCATGGTGAATGAACCCAGAGTCATACTGGGGAAGAAGCTTCCGAAATCCTGCATTAAATGGACGAAAGACATACGCCTGCTTTACGGCCACAGACCGCCGCGAAAAAACTGCAAGGATGAATCATAGAATATGACATATAAAAGATAGGGGTAAAACCATGAAAAGATCAATAAAGCACGGAAAAGACACAACCCGGACAAGGTTCCTCATTTACCTGCTTGCAGGTATGCTGCTGACCGGTATATCATGCACGAACGCAAAAAAAGGCGAAGGCTGGATTAAGCTCTTCAATGGAAAAAATCTCGACGGCTGGACTATGAAGATCGCAGGCTGCGAACTGGGAGAAAATTATAAGAACACCTTCAGGGTGGAGAACGGAATCCTCAGAGTCTGCTATGATGAGTATGAGAAATTCGAAAACCATTTCGGGCATCTTTTCTACAAGAACAGCTTCTCCAATTACCGGATCAGGGCTGAATACCGTTTTACTGGTGAACAGACTCCGGACGCACCCGGATGGGCTTTCCGGAACAGCGGCATCATGGTTCACTGTCAGGATCCTCTAACCATGGGAAAGGACCAAAATTTTCCGGTATGCGTGGAGGTTCAGCTGCTCGGGGGTGACGGCACGAACGAACGGTCCACTGCGAATGTCTGCTCGCCCGGGACGCATATCTTCATGAACGGAGAACTGGTCACACGGCACTGCAACAATTCGAGCTCGAAAACCTTTCACGGAGATCAGTGGGTGACCGTGGATGTGGAAGTGCGGGGACACGATTCTATCAAACATTACATAAACGGAGAACTGGTCCTCTCGTACGAAAATCCCATTTACGATGACAAGGATGCGGACGGGCAGAAACTCATCCGGGATGGCGATAACCGCGTCAAGGAAGGATACATCTCCCTTCAGGCTGAGAGTCATCCGGTAGAGTTCAGAAAGGTCGAACTCCTTCCATTAAAATAACAGGTGATCATGAAACGATTCCAGATCTTTTTCCTGTTCTTCCTTCTTGTGTGCGGAGCCTTTTCACCCCGGTACGGTCTGGACGCTGCGCCTGCGCCGGAATCCAGGCGGACCGCCATGCGCGGGCGGGAAATAACCTCCGGTCAGCGGAATGCAATACGCCCGGATTTAAAACAATCCGTTCTTCCCGATCCGCAGGCTGCATCCGGCCGGGATCAAAAATCACCTGCCGGCAAACCGTTCAGCCTTTCTCTGGAAGCGCCCATCCAGTCCTGGGACGAAGGCCTGCCACTGGGAAACGGGATCATTGGCGGGCTGGTGTGGGGTGAAGGCAATACGCTGAACCTTTCACTGGACCGCGGAGACCTGTGGGACGAACGGCTTCCCGAAATCTATAAGAACCCGGACTGGAATTATGATACGATCCGGCGCCTTGTCCGTGAGAAGAACCAGAAAGAGATCACGCGTCTGTTCGATACACCTTACAACGAGATCCCCTTCCCTACAAAACTGCCCTGCGGCAGGCTGGTTCTCACATTCGGGGATTCCGTAAGGCTTGAACGATTCGATCTGGACCTGAAAACAGCCACGGCAAAAGCCGTCTGGAAAAGCGGGGAAGCGGAGATTTTCTTTTCCGCTCTGGATCCGGTTGCCCTTATCTGGATAAGGAATGCCCGACCCGGATACCATTTTATTCGGCCTTCCGGACTGGACCGTCTCGGGTATCCGCAGGCAGTCATGGGATTTGAGGAAGACGGAAGGACTGAGGGTCCGGGTGAGGAAAATTCACAGGCAGGAAGGGACCACCGGACCAAAAAGCCAAGCTTAAAAAGTCCGCAAGATGAGGGGAATCACCGTTCTGAGTATCCGGACTTGAAGAGTGCACAAACCAAGGGAGAACGCCGCTCCAGAGGAAAACCTCAAAGGACTGTCTCCTGGATGCTGCAGGAAGCTGC
>CAYXFJ010000244.1:1913-4625 GCA_964464265.1 uncultured bacterium | reverse complement strand
TGCCCTGATTCAAAGAGTGACTGTTGAGGCCATGAAAAGGAACGGGATCAAAGATGCATCCTGAAACTATACACGTGGGCATTGCCTATAATATGTACATCCCTTTGCATGAACGAAGTCAACTGAGGGCATCAGAGGAGTCGGTAGAAGAAGTCGCTCACGAAGTGCTGAAGATCGTGCGCGAGCTGGATTATAGAGTCACGCTTTTGCCGCTCTACATCAGCATCGAGGGTTTTGTTCAGCGGCTGAAAAAAGTGAAACCCGATGTTATCATCAACCTCTGTGAAGGATTCAAGGGACTGCCTAAGTTCGAAGCGAATGTCGCCGGTATCTTCGAAACGATGGGCATCCGCTTTACAGGCAATAGTTCCAGGACCCTGGCTCTATGCCAGGATAAATTCAAGACAAAGGCAGTGATGAATGCATTCGATCTGCCCACAGCGGACAGCCTTCTGGTCACTGAACCGGACCAGGTTATAGATTTCCCCTTTCCGCTGATCGTGAAGCCGAATGCCGAGGATGCAAGTCTCGGGATATTTCCGAAATCCGTGTTCTATGAAAAGGACGGGCTTCTCGATTATGTGCACAAAATGCTGAAAACGTATGCCGGACCGGTACTCGTCGAATCCTATATCTCCGGAAGAGAATTCAACGTGGCGGTCCTCGATATTGAGAAGCCTGTGGCGCTCCCTGTTTCCGAGATCGATTTTTCCACTATGCCGCAGGATAAACCGAATATCTGCAGCTATGAGGCAAAATGGTACAAGAGCCACAGACTTTTCAAGGCCACAGTACCTGTATGCCCGGCACATATAGAGGACAGCGTCAGGGAAAAACTCCAGTCCATGTCCGTCGGGACGTTCAAGGCCATGGAATGCAGGGATTACGTCCGGGTCGATTTCCGGATGAGCCATGAGGGTGAAATATTCATTCTCGAGGTCAATCCGAATCCTGATGTCAGCCGTGATGCGGGTTATGCACGCGGACTTGCTGCTGCCAATATCGATTATGTGGATTTCTGGAACCGGCTCATTGTCAAAAGTTTGAACAGAAAGGCTGCATGATACGGCCAATGCAGAAAAAAGACAGGGCTTCCGTGAGCCGGATCCTCAGACAAACAGATATGTTCAGTTCCGAGGAGATTCAAGTCGCCGAAGAACTGATTGACTTATACCTGAAAGAACCGGACCAGAAGGATTATGAAATCATGGTGATCGAAGATGGCGCTGATGTTGCCGGATACCTGTGCTTCGGTCCCACACCGGCTACGGACGGCACATACGATCTCTACTGGATCGCAGTGAGTCCGGCTGTTCAGGGCAAGGGTTTTGGTAAAAAACTGGTAAGCTGGCTTGAGAACGATCTGCAGAACAGAAAAGCAAGGATGATCATCATCGAGACTTCGTCTCAGCCAAAATACGAAAGCACAAGAAAATTTTATTTGAAAACGGATTATAAAGAAGTGGCACGGATCCCTGATTTTTACAAAACAGGCGATGACCGTGTGATTTATGCAAAATACCTATATAACCAAGGGAGGCCAAGGTCCAATGGATGACTGGCAACGAATCCTGCGCGACAGCCTGACAACGGCGGAAGAAGTCGCGAAGAGGTTCGATCTTGACGTTGAAACCGTTAAAAAGATCGAAGGCACTTTCAAGATCAGAATTACACCTTATTATGCCGGTCTGATAAAACAAAAAGGGGACCCTCTTTACCGGCAGGTGGTTCCCGACCCTGCGGAACTGGTTGAAAATACCGGTACCGATGATCCTCTTGCAGAGGACGACGATTCTCCGGTAAACGGTATCGTTCACCGGTATCCTGACAGGGTTCTGTTTCTCGTTTCCCCTGTATGTGCGGGATACTGCCGTTTCTGCACGAGGAAACGAAAAGTAGGAGATGCAGGCAAGATCAATCCCAGACACATTGAAGACGGGATTCGATATATCAGGGAGCATCAGGAGATCAGGGATGTCATCATCTCGGGTGGAGATCCCTTCCTGCTCTCGGACAGGAAACTGGAGTACATTCTCAGTCAGCTGAGGGCTATACCACATCTGGAGATTCTCCGGATCGGGACGCGCGTGCCCTGCTTCCTTCCTCAGAGAGTGACCCCGGAGCTTGTCGCGATGCTCAAGCGTTTTCATCCGCTTTACATCAATGTGCATTTCAACCACCCGGACGAGATCACGGAAGAATCCACCAGGGCTCTTACCCTTCTCGCGGACGCCGGTATTCCTCTTGGAAACCAGTGCGTTCTTCTGAAGGGTGTCAATGACGATCCCAAGGTCATGAAGCTCCTTTTCCAGAAGCTTCTCAAGGTCAGGGTCAAGCCCTATTACATGTACCAGGCGGATTACGTCAAGGGTACGGAGCATTTAAGGACCCGTGTTGAAAAGGGTCTTGAGATCATCGATGCGGTCCGGGGATGGACCTCCGGAATGGCGGTGCCCCAGTTCGTCATCGATTCTCCTGGAGGAGGAGGCAAGATTCCGTTGCTGCCGAAATACGTGCAGTCGCTCAACGACGAAACGGTAGTCATGAGGAATTACAAGCACCGGGTTTACGTATATCCTCAGGTACCGAGCCGGAAGACAGGCAGCCGTCCGAAGAAAGTGAAAAAGGATATATTACAGGAAACACTGGCCCTGTTCTCCTGATAGGAGCCGGGGCCAGACTGCATTTATATACCACTGCAGTCCAATCCCG
>CAYXFJ010000244.1:0-1884 GCA_964464265.1 uncultured bacterium | reverse complement strand
GTGTGAAGGGCTTTGTCTGCGTTGGATAACTTTGAATTCAGAAACTCAAAAAACCGATATCATCATCCTCTGGGACTGGGAATACGACGACGATTTTGTCGCTTCTCTTGTTCAGGCATCTGCCCTGAAGGGCCTGCATGCTGTGACCTACGGCCCCACTGAGATGGAAAGCTTCGTGGACAGGATCAACACGGAACATTTTTTCTGTCCTGTGGTCATAGACCGCGCTTCCGATGTTTTCAAGGGCCTTCCCCTGATCCTGAGCCGCATGAAATCCCAGGGAACTCTGGTCATCAACGATCCAAAAGCCATCTCCTGGTGCAAGGACAAGGCGACCATGCATCTGGAGCTTCTCCAGAGGGGCGTCAGCGTTCCGTACGGGATCATCGCCAGTTCCGAGGATCACCCCGAGACCATTCACGTTCTGGCCATTGAAAAGCTGGGAAAGCCTTTCGTGATCAAGCCTTCAGAAGGAGGCGGCGGAACGGGAGTTGTCCTGGATGCCGAGACTTCCCTGGATATCCAGGAATCGCTTAAAAAAAGCGATACAGGAAAGATCATCCTCCAGAAAAAGGTCCTGCCGAAACTGCTGGGCGAGCGCAGGGGCTGGTTCCGAATCTTCTATGTTCTCGGAGAAAAAAGGATCTGCTGGTGGGACGATCTGACGCATATTTACCATGATTCAGAACCCGGAGAACTAGATCCAGAACTCACCCGCCAGCTGGAAGAGAAGATGGATATCATCGCGCAGACCTCGCAGATGATGTTCTTCACTTCCGAAATCGCCCTCGATCAGAACGGCGAGATCCTGGTCGTGGACTTCGTCAATGAGATGTGCGACATGCGCATCCAGTCGCACCACCAGGACGGTATTCCGGACAGGATCTTTTACCGCATCGTGGAAAAGATCACGGACCACGCTGTTCTTTACAGGAACAAACTTCTCCAGAATTAACCTCTTTCGGCCTTCACACTCATTTGCTGCTTGATTTTTACCTTTCCTTTTGATATTTTACATAACTTACTAAAATTTATGGGTATTTATGTTCAATCCGAATCTCATTATGTTCCTTATCGTCAAGCATATCCATCTCTCCTAGTTCGTCCTTTAATTCTGACGTTGGTGTCCCTCTGTCCTCAGATCCAAAAAGGAGATTTTTATGAACTCAGGAGAGCTCATTCAGATAGAAAACCGTTACGGTGCGCAAAATTATCTTCCTCTCGATGTCATTCTTTCAAAGGCAAAAGGTATCTGGGTCTATGATATAGAAGGCAGGAAATATCTGGATTTCCTGGCCGCTTATTCCTCGGTCAATCAGGGTCATGCGCATCCCAGGATACGAAAGAGCATGGTCAGGCAGGCCAGAAGACTCACGATCACTTCCAGAGCGTTCCGCAACGATCAGCTGGGCCTGTTCGCAAAGGAAATATGCGAACTCACAGGCATGGATATGCTGCTTCCCATGAACAGCGGTGCGGAAGCGGTGGAGACCGCCATCAAAGCCGCCAGGAAATGGGGATATGCTGTAAAGGGAGTGAAAAAAGAAAAGGCGGAGATCATCGTCTGCGCGGGCAATTTTCACGGCAGGACCACAACGATCATCGGATTCTCCACAGATAAACTGTACAAAAAATATTTCGGCCCCTATACCCCCGGATTCACGATCATCCCCTTTGGTGACAGCAGGGCGCTTGAAAAGGCCATCACGAAAAATACAGTTGCCTTTATGGTGGAACCCATACAGGCTGAAGCCGGAGTTCTGATCCCTCCCGGCGGATATCTCAAACAATGCGAAACCCTGTGCAAAAAACACAATGTCCTTTTCATGCTGGACGAAATACAGACAGGCCTCGGCCGATGCGGAAAGATGTTCGCATGCGAGT
>CAYXFJ010000243.1:0-4647 GCA_964464265.1 uncultured bacterium | reverse complement strand
GGCATGTCCGGCGGCCCGCTGATCTCTGAGGATTTTCTTTGTGCCATTGCCATGGAGACTGCCAGTGACCTGCCTCCCAGGGACATGGATGGCAGAGCTGTGTTCGCAGTGGCGCTGAACAAGCAGGAATCCAGAGGATACGGGACACCGGTTTCCGTGATCGCAGATTCATGGCCCGAAATCGAAAAGTACTGCAGGTTCATGGATATATCGAACGTTCCTCCGACCCGCTCGGAGATCCGTATATCTGAGAAACAGACTGATGGATTGAAACCGAAAATCGTCTCTCACTCCCGGATGATATCCATAGGACGTACGCATCAGAACAGCATATGCCTGTCAGGGGAAACCATCTCCAGGGAGCACGGCATCATCCTTTTTTCAGAAAATGAATATAAATACCAGCACAAGAGCAGGATCAACAGGACAATCATTGAGAGACGGGGTGAGAATATTGTACTGCGGGAAGGGAGTTCCGATGAGGTTACCCTGAAGAACTACGATATCCTTATTATCGGCGGATACGAGCTTGTCGTTTGTTTTACGATATGTCCGGAACTCGACGAGTTTACACAAACCATCCCGGAGTCGGATATCAGCGATCCTTAATAAGCTGCGGCCTGCCCGCTTTTTGTGTAACCCTCCGGAACTTTGAAAATAAAAGTATCTTTTTTCAACAGAGGATCTGCAGTCAGGGTGAAAAGTTTCTTCTCGACCCAGCCTTTGCTTCCATCAGGAAGCGTGTTCAGGTCCGATCTTCCCCGCGGTAAATAATCGCGTTTGCTGATGAACCACAGAGTCTCATTCGTTCCCTGCTCGTCATAGACCACGCGGATTTCGTAGCACTCCTCATCCCCTATCCTGGTCATTCCTATCAGCTCCTTGACAGGTGCATCGATTTCGGAGTCGTACGGGACGGGCAGATGAAATTCCCTGATGATACAGCTGAGTACCGGTCTTGCGAACTGCCCCATGACAGAGAAATCGAAATCCTGATGAGCGACTTTCATTTTATGATTGATCAGGTAGTAAATGCTGCCATCGCTTCCGGCAGTATAGGGGATCTCTTCTTTGGTCCGGGGAGATTGAAGCACACCTTTCGCAATGAACTTTTCAGGCCAGCCTTCGGCGTAACCCGTCGCCAGGATGGTCACTCTGGCCGGGGTGATCTGGCTTTCCATTGCGCCCGTTCCCCTGACCTCAGCCTGGTATTGAACGGTCTTCACATTCTTTACAGCCTGATCCAGGACTTTCAGTATCTCCGCAGGATCGGAAAGCTCGCCTTCCGGAAGCGTGAACTCAGTGGAGGTTCCCGGAGCTTCCTCAAGTCCGGGCTTTTTGGCCTCTTTCTCTTTTTTCGCGGGAGCGATGCGGGAGCCTTTTTCAAGCGCATAGAGATGATGGGTGGTCCTGATGAAGAGTATATCCCCTGAAACAGCGGGGCTGGCATGACATAAATCGCCCATGGAGTTTGAAGCGAGAAGTTTGTATACTGGTCCTGCCTGCACGACATGTACGTTCCCGTATTCGTCAGCAAGATAGAGTCTGTTCCCTGAAGCCACGGGTGAGGCGATGAATGAACTGCGGCTTCCGCCTGCCCTCTCCCTGTATACCTGTTCCCCGGTCTGTGCTTTATAACAGGTAAAAACACCATTCCACTCAAGTATATAGAGATACTCGTTCCAGAGTATCGGTGTGTTGATGTAAGTGCCCCGTCTCGGATCCATCCACGCTATACCGGCATTGGAAGTTTCACCCTGAGCCAGGGTAATATCACCTGCTGCATCGAGTCTGACAGCGTAGACCGGCCGCATGCGGCCGTGCGCATTGGTGATATAGACCCTATCGTTAGCGATGACCGGAGTGGGAATGGGGACATCACCGCCGCCTTTCATCTTCCATAGTTCTTCTCCGGTCTCGAAATCATAGGATCCTATATGCTTCCATCCGTTGACAATGATCTGAGTACGGTCCCCGCCTTCATGCACAGCCGGAGTACCCCATGTGGGGACCTCATCGCGGAGTGTGCGCCAGAGCTCTTCACCGGTTTCAACGTTCAGGATTGTAAGGAAAGACTGATTGTTTACATCGCAGAGAACGATCACCCTGTCTCTGTGAATGACCGGAGAACTCCCGAATCCCCACTGGACCTCCGGTGCATCAAAAGCCCCGGCATCGAGGAGGCCGAAGTCTTTTTTCCATTCCGGATTACCGTCCATATCATAGCAGTAAAGCCCCTCAGAACCAAAAAAGGCAACCACATGCTTTCCGTCCGTAGCAGGGGAACTGTTGGCATGACTCGACTTGATATGCCGGTGTACCCGGGGAATGGCTGTGTTGGCTGTTTTTTCCCAGACAAGCTTTCCGCTATTTTTGTCAAAGCAGAAAAGTTTATAGTCATGCGGGTAATCTTCAGGATTGTCCGGACTCTCGCCAAAGATGCCGGGTGTCAGTATGGGGTCCTTGTTCTCACTGACAGCAGAGGTCAGGAAAACCCTGTTCTCCCAGATCACGGGAGAGGAATGACCGAGCCCGGGTACAAGAGCTTTCCATTTGATATGGGTCCCCTTTTCCACATCCCAGTTCACGGGTGTATCCATGCTTTCCGCAATCCCTCCTGCCCGGACGCCGCGAAATTGCGGCCAGTTGTCTGTGGCGGTAAAGGCATTGGTTTTCAGGAGGAGAGGAGGCTCTTTTTTCGAGCAGGATACTGGCAGAAGGCAAAATGAACCCAGTATAACGGAGAGGCAGACAATGCTGGCGGATACTGTGAGGGAAACGTTCTTTTTCATGTGAATCCTTTCAGGAAGGATGAAGGTTCCGGTTATGAAGATATGTTTAGTTTACGTTTTTCATTTATTGAAGTTGCGCAGGGATTGCATCAATGAAAAGCTGAACAAGCGGCGCTGAAACTGCATCAGGGAGTGATACTGACACCGCCCTCCCCTTGATTTATTGAACGAAAATGCCTATACTGCATGAAAAGTGCGGCGGCCGGTAATTCGTATGAGGCTGTTTTCAAACTGCCTGTACTGGATCAAAAATCAAGATGTTTTCAAAGGGTTGCCTCCATGCGGATTACTAACGGGAATAAAATTCCTTTTACAGGGTATGTATAGTAGAGGTCTATGAACTGCACGGAAGATATGCGCCGGAATGATTCTGAGGATCTCGGGTGGATCATCAAGGTCAAGCAGGGGAACCGGCACCTTTTTGAAAAGCTGGTCTTAAAATACCAGAAGCGGATCTACTATACGGCCAGGAAGATCGTGCTGGATCATGACGATACAAATGACATTGTTCAGGAAACCTTCATCAAGGTATATATGCATCTCGACCGGTTTGATGAAGCCCTTCCCTTCTATCCATGGCTTCAGAAGATTGCCGTCAATACGGCATTGAACCATTTGAGCCATGTGAAAAGGAGGAGGGAGGTTCCGGTGGAAACAAGCGATGGACTGCCCCGGGAAGCATCCTCCGACACAGCAGATCCCATGGATCATGTTGTGCAGAATGAACTGAGAGAAGAACTGGAAAAAGCAATGAGAACGCTTCCCGCAGAACAGAGGGCAGTGTTCATCTTGAGGACATCGGAAGGCTTGAGTTATGCGGAGATTGCGGAACAGCTGAGCCTTTCGAGAGGGACGGTGATGTCCAGACTGTCAAGAGCCAGGGAAAAACTCAAAGTCTTGCTCAAACCTTACCTGGCAGGCAGGAATACCGGGAGTAAAAACCATGAAATGCGATAAAATCAAAAAGGACCTCGGGCGTTATATAGACCGCGAACTCGATAAAGACAGGAATGAAGAGGTGAAGGCGCATCTTGAGACTTGCAGGAATTGCAAGCGTGAACTCGAAATTCTTCGCTCCGTAAATGCAATGGGGGAAACGCCTTTTTTCGAGGATCCGGGCAGGAAGTACTGGAGATCCCTGAGCCGCAGCATCCAGCGGAAAGTGGATGCACTTGACAGGGGACCACGGACAAGCCGGAGCTGGGCGGAAAGAATATGGAAAAGGCTGTGGCCTTCAGAAACAGGCTGGCGCCTGGCTCATGCAGGAGCAGTTATCGTGGTTCTTTTTATCGTGGTGCGCGTGTCGCTGTTCAACAGGGACAGGATCCCGGTAACGGAACGCCCGGCGCTCATTCTCAGGAACGAAGCCGTGGATGCTCAAAAACAAAAGGAGCCCCTGGATACTGTTCAGGAAGATAGAAAAGATGCGGATGGAATGGCAGGTGATAAAAAGAAGGACGCGGAGATCAGGGCAAATATGTCGGCTGCTGAAAAGAGCAGTATTCAGCGTGATCAAAAGTCTGGACCGGAGATAAAGGAGGAAGAACTTGCCTTTGGCAAAAGAGGGGAGGCTTCCGGTACAGGGGGTCCTGTGCTTGTAGGCGGTGTGGGGAAGCAGGCAGAAGGCGGCAAAGATCGATTACCTGCTCAACCAGGCGCAGAGCCAAGGCTTGCTGCAAAGAGTGCGGAACCCGCCTTACATGCGGACAGGATAATTTTAACAGAGGAAGCGGACAGGTCTGATCAGGCGCGGATGAAAGCGCCTGAGCCTGCTCTTTACAGGGCAGAAGATGAAACATTCACGAAACCGGATGATCTCTCTGTTGAGATATCGAGGTGGGAACAGCTGCTCGAG
>CAYXFJ010000242.1:0-4653 GCA_964464265.1 uncultured bacterium | reverse complement strand
CCGAATAGCTTTTGCTTTCAGAGAATTCCTGGCTGGATTGAATTTTTTGAAGATATTGTTTTATTCTGGCTTCAGTGATCATATAATGGCTAATTCTGTGGAATTCCGGTATATCTGTCAGTAAAATACTACTTAATCAACCGGGATGCAATAGAAAAGTGACATTTTCATAAATTCATCAAACAAGCGTTATTAACGGGTTAATCACTGTTTAAACGTTGTATTAAAGTATTGGATTTGATATTGTTTTACCGTATCATACAATATGCAAGCCTATCTAAATTGTGGACTGTTCAGATCATGAACAGCGGTAGAGGTTTTTTTTACACAACTCCACACCTACTTTTCTTAAATGACATAGAGAAGGAGAATTCATCCGTCAGCCAAAAAACGGGTCAAAAGATTCGGGATCTGGTGTAAAATCCATGTACTCCGCTACTCTTTAATTGTTCGTGGAAAGTTTTCATCAACCATTTGCTTTCAGAAACTAGATAAAAATCATCTCAATTTTTGGAATTCCAGCCTGATTAACTCATATCAAGAGGAGGGTATCTTGAACAGGATAATCAAAAAACTGGCTATTCTTGTTATGTTATTCTCCCTTTTTGTAAGTCCGTCGGTGTGGTCAGCAGGAGGTGGAAAAATAACAGGTGTTGTCAAGGATGCATCAACTGCAGTAAGATTACCCGGCGCCAATGTGATCATTGTAGGGACAGCCATGGGAACAGCCACAGATTTGCAGGGTGAGTTTGTGATTAACGGGGTTCCGCCGGGCAATTACACGTTAAGGATCACGTACATTGGTTATCAGTCAAGCGACCAGGCGGTTACCGTAAGACCTGATCAGGAAACGAGAATAGAAGTTTTACTCACTTCAACCATCATTGAGGGAGAGGTCGTTGTCGTTTCCGCACAGCGCGAGGGACAGATGGCGGCTATCAATCAGCAACTGACTTCGGATGCCCTTGTTAATATTGTATCCTCAGAAAAGATACTTGAAGTACCGGATGCCAATGCGGCGGAATCGATCGCACGGCTGCCCGGTGTTTCAATCCAAAGAGACGGTGGAGAGGGTGCACGGGTAGCGGTACGTGGACTGTCTCCCAAATACAGTAAAGTGATGATTGACGGGATTGAGATGGCATCCACTTCAGAATTGAGCGGAGCTACAGACCCGGAAGAGAGCAGATCCACCAATCTCAGCGCTCTTTCACAGGAAAACCTCAAAGGCATCGAGCTCTTCAAGGCGCCCACTGCCGATATGGATGGTGATGCCATCGGAGGTATTGTCAATCTACGGACAGCGCCTGCTGGATCGAAGCCTGAGAGGATCATCAGGGGATACGGATCCTATAACAGCCTGGAAGACGATTTCAAGCAGTATGACGTTTTCGGCAAAGTGAGCCAGCGTTTCTTCAATGACAGACTTGGACTTCAGCTCTCCCTGAGTACTGAGCAGCGTAACCGGAGCTCCGATCTGTTTTCAGGCGCTTACCGGATCGATCCGCAAAATGTGGATCCTGTGACAGGCTATATGCCGGTAATAACTGAGGATGCCTCTGTTGAAGACAGGCTTGAGACAAGAAAACGCACGGATGGCAGCCTGATCCTGGATTATGATGTCGGTCAGGGCAATATCATGCTGACGAATTTTTACAGTAAAACGTCAAGGGAGATTTACTCCCGGCTTCTTCAGATCAGCAGCGGGGGTGAAGGGCTTTTACGGACTTCGGTGACTGACCGCAACCTGGAACAGATCATGAATACACTGCGCGGTGAACACCGTGTTTTCGGTTTTGACGTCAACTGGAAATTGGCCCATTCTTCTTCCCGCTCCGAAATACCCTTCGAGCACAGGCTCAACTTTACAGGTCCCACACCTGTTCCCACTCCGCGTGAGGTTTCACGCGATACGAGCGCCATCGCATTTTTCAATCAGGTCCCTGGAGCGGTCAAACTGAGCCTGAACACCGCAAATCCGGTTATTGACGATGTGGAAGAACGGAACTACATTGGCGGATTGGACATCGGATATGACTTTACGCTGAATAAGAGTCTTACCGGTTATCTGAAATTTGGCGGCAAGCTGAAGCATCTGGAGAGGAGCCGTGCCAGGACACGGGGACAACTGTGGGCTTATCTCACCCAGCCATGGCTGAGTATGACTTCTAACGATTTTCTCGATGATTCCTATAAACCGCATAATTTTCTGAACGGAGACGCAGAACTGGGAACCGTGCTCGATGCCGGGGCAAACCGGACATTTTATGAACAGTATAAGGATAGCGAACAATACGTCATCAATGAAGCATGGGAAAGCAATAGTGATTACGAAATCAGTGAAGACCTTGCCGCTTTCTATCTGATGATGAAATTGAACTACAAGCAACTGATCACTTTTGTACCCGGCATCCGGTATGAAGGCGTGGATAACGAATACCTCGCCTATACCTTCATCAGCACTTACAGCGGTGCTCCCCCCAAACCACGAAAAGGCCAGGATTTCTTTATTTACGACACGACCGCGAACGTGAAATATCATGACTGGATGCCCATGGTTCATTTAAAGATCAAACCGGTCAACTGGTTCGATTTACGGCTCTCTCTGACCAAAACGATTTCCAGGCCTGATTTTAATGACCTGATGCCATATCAGACCCTGACCACCAATCCGGAAAGCAGCGCTCTCAGGGGCAATCCTGATTTAAAACCCGTCCGGGCCATGAACTATGATGTATATGCTTCATTCTATGATTCCTTCTGGGGGTTGCTCACCATTGGAGCTTTCTATAAATCACTCGATGGCGTCAGTGTCAATTACAGAACCTATCTGGACAGGACAAGGGCGGATTCGCTCGGTCTGACAGAGCTTGATACTCAGTATGGCCAGAGCGGTCTGTATATCACGCAGAGGCTTACCATGCCGATCAATCTGGATGAGTCGACCGTTCAGGGGGTCGAAATCGAGATCCAGACAAATTTCAGGAACTGGCCGGTTCCCGGTTTCCTCAAAGGTTTCGTGCTGGGAATGAACTATTCTTTCATGACTTCAAAAACCACGGCAATGGACCTTGAGTCAAAGCCGGAAATGATCCCGTATCCTCCGTTCTTCCGTACTACTTATATACCTGTTGAACGTGAGATACCCGTGCCCGGGCAGGCCGATCGTCTCATGAATCTCTCGCTTGGTTATGATATCAGAGGATTTTCTGCAAGAGTATCCATGTTCTATCAATCAGGAAGCCTGCGCGATCTTGGCGTGCTTGAGGAACAGGATGGATACGATGATGCTTTTACGCGGTGGGATCTGTCCGTCAGACAGAATATAAACAGCCATCTGGATCTTTATTTCAATGTGGTCAATCTTACGGAAACGCGTGACCGGCGGTTTGTTTTCAGGCAGGACAGGCCGACCCGGCTGGAAAGCTTTGGCAGAACGGCTGATCTTGGAGTGCAGATCAGGCTGTAATTTTTCCGGTTCTTTTTTCGGCAGGGCAACGGTTGCGAAAATTAAACGAATGGAAGGTCAAAATAGGGATCAAATAAATAACTAACTCAGGGGAGGAAATGAAAAGAAGAGCAATTAATCCATAATCAATCTGTCAACCCACAGAAATGGAGGAAGTCATGAAAAGAATCATTACCATTACTGCTGTACTGCTCGTTCTGATTTTCGGGATGGTCAATGCTGCGGACGTTATCGTTGCACCAGGACTGAACACCCTGGCCAATGCGGTGAATGCATCCCAGGCTGGTGATGTTTTAATACTTTCAAGAGATGGTGTGTATGGAAACCAGGGTATCATCCAGGTAAGCGTTCCGATTACGATAAAGGCTGCCGACGGCGCCGGCAACCGGCCTTTTATAGCAGTCGTTGCCGATGCATCAGGCGCCTATGCAGGTTCCACTTTTCAGCTCTTCGCCAGTACGACCTTCGAGAATCTCGCTTTTACCGGTATCAGGGATGCTTCAAGGACAGCGAGGATCGGACAGATGTTTCAGGCATCGGCTACCCGCCTGAGGATTGTCATGGACGGATGTACTTTAGTAGGATTTGGAGGCCGGACCCTGGAACCCGGAAGAGACAGTTGCGTGGTGATCATTCGAAACTGCATGGAAACCGGGAACGGCCGGTCCAACCGCGTTGATAACGGCCGCTTTATTGATTGCCGGAATGCCGGGCTGGACACTCTGATTTTACAGAATAACACCCTTTTGAACTGTGCCGACAGATGGATCCGTCATATGGCCGAACCCCAGCATACCCTGGGTTATGTATTGTTCGACCATAACACGTTCATGAATGGTACCGGTTACCGTCCCAGTTTTCAATGGCGTAATGTCAGAGAACTGTATTTTACCAATAATATCGTTGTCAATCCATCGATACTGGGAACTACAATAGCAGGCGTCAGGAAGGATGAAATTGAATATACGGAACCCCTGGCCATCTGCACTTTCACCATCACACGTGCAGACACCACGAATGAAGTGCTGGTCATGAAGAATAATAATGTGTACAAGGATCCCAGAATCGATGCAATACTGAATATTGCCGGAGATTCAGTGGAAGTGGCTCCGTGGTTCAACAAGCAGTTCGAGGACCGTATCGATCCTGCAACAGGGTTCTTTCAAGAACAGTTGGCCTTCGTT
>CAYXFJ010000241.1:0-4668 GCA_964464265.1 uncultured bacterium | reverse complement strand
GTAATCGGAACAAAAATCCTTTTCTTTTATGACGGTAAACTGCTCTATATCAAATAATATGTTGAAATGCTATTCATAACGAACTCTGTTCCAATAGTCGTCATTATCCGGCTCGACCGGATAATCCAGCTTTTTCTCTGGATTGCCCGATCAAGTCGGGCAATGACAGAAAAAGATATTCAACAACTTGTAAGATCTCTGCAGATCAATAACATGCGACATTCATGAAAAGTTCAGAGATCAGAACTGCATTCCTGGAATATTTCAAGGCAAGGGATCACACGATCGTTCAAAGCTCCCCTCTCCTCCCCCGGCACGATCCTACCCTGCTCTTTGTCAATGCAGGAATGGTTCAGTTCAAATCGACGTTCCTCGGCGATGAAAAACGTCCGTACACCCGTGCCGTCTCATGCCAGAAATGCATGAGGGCAGGCGGAAAACACAGTGATATTGAGAACGTAGGACATACCGCGCGGCATCACACGTTTTTCGAAATGCTCGGAAATTTTTCCTTCGGTGACTATTTCAAGAAGGATGCAATGCTCTTTGCCTGGCAGTTGCTGACTGAACAGTTCGGATTGCCGAAAGAGAAGCTCCATGTATCAGTGTACGAAGAAGACGATGAGGCTGCACAACTCTGGTCTGACTTCATCGGGCTCCCGGGAGACAGGATTGTCAGGCTCGGTGCAAAGGACAACTTCTGGCAAATGGGAGATACCGGTCCATGCGGACCGTGCTCCGAGATCATCATAGACCAGGGAGGGGATTTCGGATGCAAAAAACCGGACTGCATGGCCGGATGCGACTGTGACAGATATCTGGAGCTCTGGAATCTTGTTTTCATGCAATTTAACAGGGATGAGTCCGGCAAGCTCACACCGCTTCCAAAGCCGAGCATCGATACAGGGATGGGACTTGAAAGAATAACGGCAGTTTTACAGCATAAGAGAACGAATTTTGATTCCGACATCTTTGCCCCCATAGTCTCTGCAATCGAAACGTTTTCCGGGGTCGGATATGGTCAACATCTGAAGAGCGACATCTCCATAAAAGTAATCGCCGATCACATACGGGCAATAGCCTTTCTCCTGTGCGAAGGATTGATGCCTTCGAATGAAGGAAGGGGATATGTGTTGAGACGGGTAACGAGGAGGGCATCACGTCATGTAAAACTTCTCGGTATTGAAGGTCCATTTTTATATCGGCTGATTGATTCGGTAACCGATGCAATGGGAAACGTTTACCCTGAGCTTATCCATGAGAGAGAGCGCGCTTCAAAGGTACTCTTATTTGAAGAAGAGAGATTTGCCCGGACTCTTGAACAGGGTGTGAGAATGCTGGATGAAATAATGGAAAGAATGAAAACGTCCGGTATTAGGAGTATTCCGGGAAGCGAACTGTTCAGACTGTACGATACCTTCGGATTTCCTCTCGATCTGGCCCGTGATATGGCGATGGACAATGGATTTGTTATCGATGAGGATGGATTCAACAAGGAAATGGATATCCAGAGAGAGCGGGCGCGTGCATCGTGGGTTGGAGAAGAAGAGGCTGTTGCAGCTATTTACCGCGAACTCGAGTCGGAGACAGGCAAATCACTTTTTATCGGGTATGACACCCTGGCATCTGAATCAACCATAAAGGCTATCATACAGGACAAAAAGGTAATAAAAGAGGCTCACCAGGGCGATATTGTCGAACTCATACTCGACAGGACACCCTTTTATGGAGAATCCGGCGGCCAGGTCGGTGATACAGGCACACTCTCTAATAATACTGTTGATGCTGTCGTAGTGAACACAAAAAAGGAAGCCGGTCTTCATGCCCATCTCGTAGAGATCAAGCGGGGCCGCATCAATGTCTGGGATACCGTTCGATGTCTTGTGGACGAAGGAAAAAGAATGGCTACAGCAAGGAATCACACGAGCACGCATCTTCTCCATTCAGCCTTGCGAACGGTAATAGGAGATCATGTGAAACAGGCCGGCTCATACGTCTCATCTGACAGACTGCGTTTTGATTTCTCCCATTTTTACCAGATGGAAAAAAGGGAAATAGAGGCGATTGAAGATTATGTGAACGAGAAGATACTTGAAAATATTCAGGTAAAAACCGAAGTCATGGATATCCAGGATGCACTTAAATCCGGCGTTATTGCCCTGTTCGGAGAGAAATATGGGGACCGGGTCAGGGTGGTCAAAGTCCCTGGTGTCAGTGCAGAGTTGTGCGGGGGAACACACTGCAGTTCCACTGGACAAATCGGGATTTTTGTCATTCTTTCTGAGGGAAGTGTTGCCTCGGGTATCCGGAGGATTGAAGCGCTGACAGGAAAAGTTGCCTTTGATTACCTAAGGCATAAGAAATCAGAGCTTGAGCTGGTTAAAAATATCCTGAAGACAGATACCCCTATCGAGAGAGTAGAAAAGCTCATCAGTGATGCAAAATCCATGGAGAAAGAGATCCAGAAATTGAAAACGTGCTCTCCGGGAGATGCGATAGCAAACGCCCTGAAAGAAGCCTATGACCTGAATGGTGTGAAAGTCGTCAAAATACGTCAGGATGGACTTGATACCAATGAACTTCGCCTTTTTGCAGACAACATCAGGGACCGGCTCAAATCAGGTATCATTGTAGCTACATCAGTCAATGACAGTCATGCTGCAATTCTCTGCATGGTAACAAAGGATCTGACACACGAATTCAATGCAGGTGAAATTGTGAAACAGATTTCCATACTTTCCGGGGGCAAAGGCGGCGGTAACCCGGAAATGGCACAGGGTGGAACAAAGGACATAGAAAAATTAAATGCGGCCCTTGATTCATTATACGATCTTGTCAGAAAAACCACTTCCCAATAAGCAGTCATCTCCTGTGGTTTCACCACTAATCAAGTAGGGAAATATTTATATAAGCCATGTCCTCCATGAGTGATATTCTTTCACAGGTCAATACAAAGCGATTGCAAGAGTATGTCAAAAAAATAGAAGGGCTACGTCACGGATGGAAAAACTATGCGGCACTGGAGCAAAGGGCTGAATTTATTGAAGATACCCTCAAATCTTTTCATTGTTCCGTAGAAAACCAGGATTTCCTCTACCACGAAAGAACCTACCGGAACATTGTTGCCACATTGGAAGGGATACATCAGGAAAAGGAACGGATTCTTTTAGGCGCCCACTATGACGCTGCCTGGGGCAGCCCCGGAGCCGATGATAATGCCAGCGGTGTAGCGGTTCTGCTTGAAGCAGCAGATATCTTAAGCAGGCAGAGACTAAACAGGACAGTGCAATTTGTAGCCTTTACCCTTGAAGAACCTCAGCCGCAGACCATTAATTTTTTAATCGGCAGTGAAACATTTGCGCGAGAGGCAAAAAAAGCAGGGATACCTTATCAGGCTGTTTTGATTCTTGAGTCGGTTGGATATACCGATGATGGAGAAGGTAGTCAGATCGTCCCTGTCTTTGTGAGAATTCCCGTTTCGAGAAAAGGCAATTTTCTTGGTGTCATCGCAAACAGCAGATCGAAATCCATCATGGAAGCCTTTCACAGGATTTCCCAAGAGTATGTCCCTGAACTTATTACGGTTCCGTATAAGGTGCCTCTGTCAGGGCGCTTTATCCCTGAGACACGATTCAGCGATCATGCCTCGTTCTGGAATGCTGGATATCCTGCACTCATGCTGACAGATACCGCCATGTTCAGAAATCCTCACTATCACACGTATCACGACAGATTTGAAACCCTTGACTTTACTTTTATGACCAAAGTTACCAAAGCTGTGCTGAGCTTCATCCTGAAGCTCGCCAATGATGACACATAATGCCGCTTTCGCCGTGACAACTTTTTAGTTCGCTTGACAGTCTCCGCCCTGACCTTTATTATTATTAATAATTTTTCACTTGTATGAATATGAAAAAGCCATGGGCAGGACGGTTCAGGGAAAAAACCTCAATGATTGCTGAGTCTTTCACGGAATCCATATCATTTGACAAGCGTCTCTGGCAATACGACATACAGGGCAGTATTGCACATGCAAAGATGCTCGGCAAACAGGGAATCATCCCCCGGAAAGATTCGGAGAAAATTATCAGGGGACTCGAAGATATTGCTAAAGAAATAGCAGCCGGAAAATTCATTTTCAGGGAAGACCTCGAGGACATCCATATGAATATCGAGACTGCTCTTATAAGCAAAATTGGCGATGTCGGGAGAAAACTCCACACTGCCCGGTCACGGAATGACCAGGTAGCACTCGACCTCAGACTCTATATCAGAAGCGAGGTGCATGAAATCATATCACTCATGAAAACATTCCAGCGGACGCTCCTCACCAGTGCATCGAAACACCTCAATGCGCTAATGCCCGGATATACCCATCTGCAGAGAGCACAGCCCGTGCTTTTATCCCATCATCTGCTCGCGTATGTTGAAATGTTGCAGAGAGATGTCGAAAGATTCAAAAACGTACTTGAGAGAGCGAGCCAGATGCCTCTCGGATCTTGTGCACTTGCCGGAACAACGCTTCCCGTGGACAGAGAATATGTTGCACAACTCCTCGGTTTCGATGGCATATCCAGGAACAGCATTGATGCTGTATCCGACAGGGACTTTGCGATAGAATTTTTATCAGCGTCCGCAATTCTCATAATGCACTTATCACGACTCGCT
>CAYXFJ010000240.1:0-4673 GCA_964464265.1 uncultured bacterium | reverse complement strand
GGCAGGTGCCCGGAAAATGAAAATCCTGCCTGAGAATGTATTCGCGAACGATATCCGCCTGAAAGGTAATCGTATCACAGGTCTCGATGAAGGCCATCCTCTGTTTTTCAATTCCGGAAAAACACTGATCGCCGAGCGGCTGGAGTTGTCCGGCCGCCTGAAAGGCAACACGGTAATCGTTGGGAACAGCTTGTCGGATCTGGTACTGAAGAAAAGCGGCATCGCAGGGACGTTCGTGTATTTCACCTGCGGTGAAACTGATGAGGAGATAAGGTCACAGGCCGATTTCGGTGTGGACCGTCTGGAACAGCTCATCGAGCTTTTCCTGTACGAGAAGGCCCAGAACTCCGGGATCGTCAGAGCGGAGAAAAAGGGGAAGACACCTCCCGGCGTGATCCTTCTCGAGAACATACATGAATTCGCTGTCACCGCGTTTCAGAAAAGGGGATACAGGGTAACGGAAATAAAGGAGGCCTGGGATGAAACGGAGCTTTTACAGCACGGGAATACAGTCAATATTCTGGGCATCCGTTCAAAAACCCAGGTCACGGAAACGATACTGAGAGGACTGCCCGATCTCTGGGTGCTGGGAGCCTTCTGCATAGGCACGAATCAGATCGACCTTGATGCAGCTGCAGAGGCCGGAGTTCCTGTTTTCAATTCGCCCTACAGCAATACGCGCAGCGTGGCTGAACTAATCGTGGGCGAAGCGATCATGCTCATGAGGGGGATTTTCGATAAGAGCCTTTCCGCTCATCAGGGGAAATGGATCAAGTCTGCATCCGGGAGCATGGAGATCAGGGGAAAGACAGCGGGGATCGTGGGATACGGACACATCGGATCCCAGGTTTCTGTGCTTCTGGAAAATCTGGGCATGCAGGTACTCTATAACGACATAGTGGACAAACTTCCTCTGGGAAATGCCAGGTCCACCGCCAGTCTGGATGAACTTCTGGAAAGATCCGACCTCGTAACCCTTCATGTCCCGGATTCATCCAGGACCCGGGGAATGATGGGTGCCAGGGAATTCAGAAAAATGAAACGGGGCAGTTTCCTCATCAATGCGAGCCGGGGGAAGGTCGTGGATCTGGAGGCGCTTAAAACTGCCATGGAAAAAAAGCATCTCGCAGGCGCGGCCATCGATGTTTTCCCGTCAGAGCCCGCGCATCCTGAGGAAGCCTTTCACACGGTGCTTCAGAATGTTCCGAATGTGATCCTGACCCCGCATATCGGCGGCAATACGCAGGAAGCGCAGCAGAATATCGCAGAGTATGTCAGCCAGAAGATGCTCCATTTCATAGATACAGGCTGTACCACCGGTTCGGTCAACTTCCCCCAGATCGAGCTTGCGCGAGTCCGGGGAACACACCGTATCCTGCACATCCACAGGAATGTGCCCGGAGTGCTGGCCAAGATCAACAGCCTGTTTGCCCGGAGGAACATCAATGTGGAAAGCCAGCTGCTCCAGACCCTGGGGAGCATCGGTTATCTGATCGTGGATGTGGATCATGAGATATCCGAACAGGTTACGGACATCATGAAACATATCACGGAGACCATCAAGGTGAGAAGGATAATATGAGGATCGGCCTTTTAAAGGGGAGTGAAATTTTCCTGGCTAATGCAAATTTCTTTCTGCAAGATACGATAACGAATAAGGGAGGAGACCATGCAGCATGAAGGAGGAACGATCAAGGGCCTGCCTGAAAATGCATACAGGCCGCTGAAGGAAGGGGAGAAATACATTCCCTATGTCCCGGCAGACAAGGCCATTCCTGAGATCACGCTCCGTTCTGTTGTTATCGGTGTATTAATGGCAGTACTTTTCTCATTTTCCGCCTGTTATCTGGGACTCGTCGCCGGTCAGGTTTTCGAGGCTGCGATACCGATAGCGATACTCGCAGTCGGTTTCGCAGGTCTGTACAAGCGCCGGAGCACCATTCTGGAAAACGTGATCATTCAATCCATTGGCGCAGCTTCCGGGGTCGTGGTGGCAGGTGCCATTTTCACTCTGCCGGCTCTTTACATACTCGGTCTCGAGGTGAATCTTCTGTACACTTTCATTGCCTGTTCTCTCGGAGGATTTTTCGGCATACTTTTCCTCATTCCCATCAGAAGGTATTTCTGCGTGGAGGAGCACGGAAACCTGCCGTTCCCTGAAGCCACTGCCACAACTGAGATACTCACCACCGGGGAGCGCGGTGGGGAATCGGCAAAAATACTGGTCCTCTCCATGCTCATCGGCGGTATTTACGATTTCTTCCTGGAAGCCATGTACGTGTGGCCGAAACAGCTCCGCACTGATGTGCTTCTGGGAAAACTGGGCGAGACTCTGTCCGCGAAAGCACGCTGGGTACTGAAGCTGGATGCTTCGTCCGCGTTATTCGGTCTGGGATATATCATCGGCCTCAAATATGCATCCATTATCGCAGCCGGATCTGTTCTTTCTTTCCTGGTACTGGTACCCCTGGTCTTTCATTTCGGGCAGCATATCCCCGGTCTTGTTCCCCCTGCGACGGCCCCGATCTCGGAAATGTCCGAGCTCAATATTTTTTCCGAATATGTTCAGAAGATCGGCATTGGAGCCATAGCCATGGCGGGAATCCTCGGAATAATCAAAATGGGGAAAATCATCGTCAGCTCGTTTTCCATCGGAATGCGGGAGATCGTGCAGGGAACAAAAAGCTCTGCCGCAGGACCGAGAACCGATACGGACATAAATATCAAGACGGTCATTCTCCTGATAGCGGTAACGGTCCTTCTGACCCTTGCCGCTTTTTTCGGATTCTCGTCTGCGACAGGTTCATTTGCCTTCGCCCTCAGGGTTGCCCTCGTGGGACTTGCCATCGTTTTCATTCTGGCCTTTATGTTCACTCCGGTGGCAGCCAGGGCTACAGCGATTGTCGGCGTCAATCCTGTATCCGGTATGACACTGATCACACTCATCATCACTTCGCTTGTTCTCATCGGTCTCGGATTAAAGGGAGCGCCAGGCATGACCATAGCCCTGATCATCGGATGCGTGGTCTGCACGTCACTTTCCGTTTCCGGGGCTTTCGTCACGGATCTCAAAATAGGTTACTGGCTGGGAGCCACACCCAGGAACCAGGAACGCTGGAAATTTCTGGGTATCGTCGTATCGGCGATATCGGTTTCTCTGGCCATCCTTCTGATACACAAAGCCTACGGTTTCACAGTCGGAGGCAGTATACTTGAGGGAGGGGTTTCCAACCCGGCCATATCCGCACCTCAGGGCAATCTCATGGCTACTGTCATTAAATCCCTGATGATACAGTCCCAGATACCGTATCTGCTCTATGCACTGGGCGCCCTCATCGCATTACTGCTGGAACTTGTCAGCGTGCCGCCTCTGGCTTTTGCACTCGGAATGTACCTTCCGATTCAGGTCAACATGCCTCTGATCGTGGGAGGTCTGGTATCCTCTCTTCTGTTACGGGCAACATCAAAAGTCAAGAGGGAAGAAGGCAACACGCCCAGAGAAAGAGGCATTCTGATCTCTTCCGGATTTATTGCAGGCGGAGCCCTGATGGGAGTTGCAGGCGCACTTCTGAACCTGAACGAGATCGGAAAACCGGTGCGCTTCATATCCGTGGGTGCCCGTTATGTGAAAGAATTAGTGGGGGAATCCGGAAAGGCTATATGGAACATTCCGCAGGAAGGAGGTTATCTCCACTATTATGAAGGCATGGCAGGACAGCTGATAAGTCTTGCTGCCTTTGTTGGATTGTGCCTGTTCTGCTATTTCTATGCGAGGGGAAGAAAGAATTAGAAGGACATTTAGTGAAAGAATTCACAAAATACTTGACATAAAAAAAGAATTTATGTATATTAAAGTCCGATAATGTGAAATAATAGAACAATATTAATAGAGACAGCTGATTTTCCAGAGTGATTATGCCAGTTACTGTGTTAAACAAGAAGAGCGTATCCCGCCTTTCCCGATACAGGAGAGCTCTCCAGACATTCAAGGAGCTTGGATACACCAAAATCATTTCCACGACTCTTGGAGAGGCAGCCGGAGCGACCTCTTCCCAGGTGAGAAAGGATTTTTCCGCTTTCGGGCTCTCGGGGTATAAAAAGGGCGGATATCATATAGAGGAGCTGCTGGGCAAGATCGACCGGATTCTCGGGAAGGACAGAGTCCATAAGATCGTTCTGGTAGGCATCGGAAATATAGGCACAGCTTTGATCAACTACAAGGCATTCGAAGATGAGGGGATGAAGGTGGTCGCCGGATTCGATATCGATCCTGTTAAACTGAACCGGAAACTCGATATACCCCTCTATCACATCGATCAGTTAAAAGCTTTTGTGGAGGAAAATGCCATCCGTATCGGCGTTATAGCTGTCCCTTCGATATCCGCACAGAAGGTCTGCGAGGGCATGCTCTCAGCCGGTATCAAAGGAATTCTGAATTTCGCTCCCATACGGCTGAAGGTGAATGAGGATACGGTGATCACCAATGTCAATATATTGAGCAAGCTCGAAAACATCATTTTTTTTGTCGATGGATTTGGACAGAACATGTAAATTCAATGGAGAAAGGTTGAATGAAAGCCGTTAAAATGAAAAAAAAGAATCTCCACGTATTTCTGAATGCTATCAGTTCATTCGGTGATCTGTGGGGACCGGTAAAAATGAAAGATAGTTTT
>CAYXFJ010000239.1:0-4673 GCA_964464265.1 uncultured bacterium | reverse complement strand
TCTTTCCCGATATAGTATTTTTCTTCCATAGGATGGTCTTTTTCTTAATTTTTTTAACTAGAAGGTGATTTGAATATGAAAAAAGTTCCCCCCTTTCCATCAGAAACCGCTTTCCCCTTTCACAATTGGATCCACCGTATAGGTGAACATACAAGAACCATCTGAGACGTCACAATAAACAGGAAATGATGCAAGGGAACTTTTTATTCGAGAATGACCCAAATTTTTTCAAACAATATAAAAAATACATTGCTATTTGTCAAGCTAAAAATACCATATTTACCCTATATCGGACATAAAACTCAAATAATTTTTCAGTATCAAACCCCTTGCAGCAAGGATTCCTAAAGTGAAAGATCACCTCCTACTTGCCAAGAGCCTAGCTCTAGAAAAGACGACAGCAATGCCGCAAAACCTTCCACCGCATCCTGTACAGCTTTTGACATAGGGCCAAGAAAAGCAAGGGATTCAGGTTGTATGCCGAGAAGCAGGGGCACCTTGCCATGCTCCTTGATCAATTTCATCAAAAACGATATGGGTACTTTATGGGTCGACATGTCCATCATCAGACTGCCTATGTCCTCTGCACCGCACAATGTCACTTCACCGGGGACGGGACTGAAAGAGGCCGCATCCACGAACAGGATCGTTTCCGTTTTTTGAGCCTCGATGTGTTCGAGCACGAGTCCTTCAACACTTCTTTCTCTCTCGGAGAAGACCTGATCCGGGAACCGCTTTTCGAGAAGCCCGGCGAGTTGGATGCCCGCGCCATCGTCAGCACGGTCGGGATTGCCCAGGCCTATAATGATCATGGAACCTGGATTGAATCTCTCAAGTTTCTTTCCGATATGCTTTAACTTTTTTGAAAGGTGACAGGTCATGAAAAAACGTCCCCCTGGATTTACCTGCGGATCACAGGACATGACTCTGAGATTTACCGCAGAATCCGGACCATATGGGTGGAACAACTGATGCAGGGATCATAAGAACGCACCAGAATTTCAATCTGACGCTGGATCGCAGCATCATCCGCGTCCTGCTGTACCAGTCCTTCCATCATTTTTCTCATATACCGCTCGATGTCCTCAAGGCTCTGGCCCGTGGGAATGATGAAATTGGCCTCGGCCACAAGTCCATCCTTGATCTTGTAGGAGTGATAAAGCGTTCCCCTCGGAGCTTCGACCGCACCCGTTCCTTCGCCTTCGGTTTGTTTGGGCTTCATGATCTCCGGATCTTTCTTGATCTTCAGAATAGTATCCACGACCTTGGGGATCTGCTCCAGGGCCCAGACAAGCTCGATGGCCTGAGCGAGATTGTTGAATATGGGATTTTTGAGCCAGCGCTCGCTTTTGTATTTCTTATAGAGTTTTCCGGCCTGTCCCTTGAGACGGTCGCCGAGATTGTTCATCCTGGCGAGGGCCCCCACAGTGTAGGGTTTCCCCTTGTAAAGACAATGTTTGGCTGCCGAATGAGTCACAAACTTTTCGTTGGTCAGTTTCTTATAGTCCCTGACATCCACAACCTCGCCGTTCGAGATGCGTATTGAATCTCCCATGAGACCGTACTCGTCATTTCCCGGCTCACAGCACATGAATACCGTATCCATTTCAAAATGAGCGGGGACATCCAGACCGGCTACCAGATCCACACCCTTGATAGCAAAGGGCAGAAGCTCCTGCGACATCTCTTTTATTTTTTCGAGCACATCGGGTTCAGGATAACGGCCGAATCCTCCGACTGTGGGATTTTCCCCGTGGATCATGCGGCCCGTGGTCACTTCCATGATATGGTTGCCGTACTTCTTCAGGGCGAGTGCCTGCAAGACCTCGTTCCCGTATTTCTCTGCCATGGCAATAGCCGAAGGATAACCCAGAAAATCGGGCAGCGCCAGCACGAATACGTGCAGTGAATTGCTCTCGATGAGCTCTCCAAGGTGCATGAGCACCCGCATATGCTGCGCTTTGGGAGGGATCTCGATTCCGAGCGCCTTCTCAAGCCCGCGTATCGCCGCGTAACGGTGGGAGACGAAACAGATCGCACATATCCTCGAGACAAGGCTGACATCCTCCTCGGGTGTTTTCCCGACCACGAGTGTTTCGATGAGCCGTGTGCCTTCCAGTATATCGAAATGTACTTCCTTGATCTTCTTTCCATCCATCTGAAGGGTAATGCCGCCTTCTCCTTCCACGCGGCATAAAGGTTCAATAATAATTTCACGCATCAGAGAACTCCCAGTATTTTCTTCAACGGTTTCATCATGCTGCTGCCTGTATGCATACGGAAACGGCGTTTGATCTCCTCCACAGAAAAGCCTTTTTCGCGCAGCAGATTGAACTCAGAAGTGATATTCGCTTCTTTCATGGAGCCCCAGCAGCCCACGCAGGCCAGATTGTGAGACGGGCAGGCTGCATGGCAGCCAGCCGCAGTCAGAGGACCCATACAGAGTATATTTTTCAAAAGAAGGCAGTCATTCTCATGCCATCTGCACTCGGCGCAAACGGGAAAATCAGGAAAAACAGGCATATCTCCCTGGAGGAAATGACCGAAACAGTAGAAAAATTGGTTCGCATCGATCGGGCATCCCGGAAGATAGAAATCCACACTCACGAATACATCAATTGGCTTGGATTCTATGGGCGTGCGCAACTTGAAAAATCCGTCGCCGTATACTTTCCTGTACCTTACATCCCAGCCTTTGCCTCCAAGCTCCATAGCCTGGAGCCCTCCGTAACAGGAACAGTTGCCGATGGCTACCAGAAATTTTGTCCTTTTCCGTATCGATTTGACATGTTCAGCCTGTTCCTGATTGGAAATGGATCCCTCGACCAGGGCGATGTCCAGATCCGAATCGTCATTGTCACTCTTGGCCAGGGAGAACGATTTGATGTTGGCCGATCCGAAAAAATCGAGCAATTTGTCCTCGGTGTGCACAACCGTCAGCTGGTCCCCGTTACAGCCCGTGAATCCGTACAATCCTACATTTTTCTTTTCACTCAATTTCTATCTCCTTGCTTATATGAGGCCCTGCATGTGAATGACATCCCAGTAAGTGAAAACAGGGCCTTCCATGCAGGTGTATATATATCCTCCGATAATGCAGTGCCCGCATTTGCCCACACCGCATTTCATCCTTCTTTCCAGCGTCATCAGGATCTGATGTTTGGGAATCTGAAGTTTCAAAAGTTCTGCCACGACAAATTTGTACATGACCGGCGGTCCGCAAACCGTAACCCACGTCTTTTGGGGATCGATATCCGTGAGTCTGTGTATGAGCCGCGTGACCAGGCCGGTGTCATACGGCCACTGACCCGTATCATCCTGGTCAACGGTCAGGAAGCAGCCCAGATCCTCCCTGGTCATCATGTTGAAAAATTCTTCCTTGAAAAGCATCTCAGCCGGTCTTCTGGTGCCGTGAAGCAGGTAGATCTTGCCAAACTTGTCCCTATTATCAAGCGTATAGAGAAGAAGCGACCGGAGCGGAACAGCTCCGAGACCACCCATGATGATAACAATATCGCATCCTGTCATCTTTTCCACGGGGAATCCGTTGCCAAAAGGCCCGCGCACGCCGAAAGTCGCATTCTCTTTCAATTTGAATATGGCATTCGTGATGTTGCCGGTCTTGCGGATC
Organism: uncultured bacterium; assembly: GCA_964464265.1. Taxonomy (GTDB): domain Bacteria; phylum Zhuqueibacterota; class QNDG01; order QNDG01; family DSAB01; genus CAYXFJ01. The sequence continues at coordinate 1,042 of CAYXFJ010000239.1, read as the reverse complement.
CCGAATTCAAGAAGTCCGGGTCTGGAAGGTGTCGATGATATGGAAAAGGGTGCCTCTCCATAACCGGGCAGGGATACCATCATGAACTGTCCGGGCATGTAGTTCAATTTCAGGGCTTTTTCCATGTTCACAGCGCGGACCTGGAAGAAATGGACATCCTCGTTCAGGGGATACCGCCGGATCAGCCGCACGGTCTCGGGGAAATAGGGATTTTCTGCCTGGACAAGAGCATTGGTAATCGCATTCATGACAGCACCTCCTCCCCTTTGAGTCGCATGCCCACAGTCTTGATGTCTATACCCACCGGGCATGTGTCTATGCAGCGGCCGCATCCGACGCAGGCAGGTTCACCGAATTTGCCCACAAAAGCCTGGAGTTTATGGGTGAAACGCAGCTTCAACCTTTCTGCCCTCGCTTCCCGGAAATTATGCCCGCCTGTCACCATGGAGTATTCCCTGAACATGCAGGAGTCCCATCTGCGTATGCGCTGGCCGCCGGTTTGTTTTAGGTCGATCTCATCGATCACGTTAAAACAGGGACATGTGGGACACACAACGGTGCATGCGCCGCAGGACAGGCATTTCTCCCCGAGTTCCTCCCATATCGGGTGGTCCCAGCACAGTTCCATGATACTCGGCATGCCTGCAAAATCCATATCCAGCTGGAAAGAAGATTCACGATTCTGGCGCCATATCACATATTTTTTCAAATCCTCATTAACCATGGTTTCTTCCATCAGTTCAGGGCATTGCCTGACCATATCATCTCCCAGGCTTGAACCGATCCATATAATAAATATATCCTCCAGATCGGTAAGCGCCAGATCGAATCCCCCTTCTGCATAGTGGGTATTGGTCGTCTTGCAAAAACACTTTTCATCCGGCAGGCATGAAAGGCCGATGATCGCCGTCTTCTTCCGCCTTGTGACATAATAGGGATCCGGATAGTGCATGTTGAAGAAATTGTCCATGATCATCAGTGCATGCAGGTCGCAGGGATGCAGGCCGAAAATAACCTGGTCCGGCAGATCGGAAAGCTGCTG
>CAYXFJ010000238.1:0-4726 GCA_964464265.1 uncultured bacterium | reverse complement strand
GTGAGGAGGTCGATCTGTATAACCGGCTGTATCTCAAGTACGAACAGCCGTTTTTGCTGCCCAATACACTGAAAAACGATCTGGAGGAAGCTGAACTGAATTTGAGGGACATGCAGCTTGAATATCTTTCAGACCGTGTGGAACTGATGCTGGAGATTGCAGATGAATATTATGAACTCTTCGAATTGCGTTACAAGAATATGATCTATAGAGAACAAATCGTAAAACTCGAAAAACTTCAAAAACTTTCGGAAGACCATGCAAAAAAAGACAGTATGCGAAAAACAGAAAGCATACAGGTTGAACTCGAGATTTCCGATGTATCAGATGAACTTCTTAATGATCAGGCCGAGTTCAGACAGGGTATGTCAGGATTCAAACAGAGATTGAGAATGCCAATGGAAGATTCACTGGCCGTCAACCCGGAAATCAGGATATTTCCCGTCCGGATCGATCTGGATCAGGCCCTTGCCTATGGATATGCCAACAACCCCGGTCTGAAACAGCTCCAGATACAGAAGCGGCACTCGGAGATCGATATGGAAAACGAGAAGGGTAAAAACGCATTTCACCTGACGCTGGAGATGACGTATGGTCTGGAGAAAAAGAACCACAATCTCAGCTCTTTATGGGAGCGTTTCGACAACAGCAATTCTGTGACTCTTAATGCTTATATCCCCATATGGGATGGAGGTCAGAGGAAAGCGAGCATGCAGGCCGGACAGATTAATGTCCGGCAGGACGAGCTTTATATTGAAGAAGAAAGAGAAGATGTACACAACGATATTGTTACAGCCTATACGGATTTGAATGAATACTACAGGCGGGTGGAAAATATGAAGAAGAGTCTCGAAATAGCGGACGAGTTGACCGAAGAAAGCCTGAATCGGTACGGAAACAACGAAACCACTCTCCAGGACCTGCTCCAGATCATCAGACGGCATCAGAATATCGAAGAAAACTTTCTTGAAGTGTATCTGTTGTACAGAAGTTCCCTGTTAAGGCTGATGCGCTTCACGTTCTATGATTTCGAAAAAAACATTTCCATGGCAGAGGATATCATGACAGGAGAAGGAACCGGTCAATAAAATTGTGAACTCTTAAGAATCGAAAGGAGATATTATGAAAACCATGAAAAAGCGATCCCTGTTTGTTGCGGTGTTCATTCTGGTGTTTGCATTTACGGGGCAGGCCGTACTGTACAGCCAGAACGAAAATGTAGTCCCCAGAAGCGCACAGGCTCTGGATGAACTGGAAGATCATTTTAACTTCCTGATCGCCAGCGATCTGGGCCGGAACGGATATTATGACCAGAAACCGATAGCGGCGATGATGGGTGAGGTTGTCACAATCGTGGAACCGGAATTTATTGCAGCACTGGGCGATGTGCACCATTTCATGAGCGTCCGGTCGGTTCAGGATCCTCTATGGGAGACCAATTTCGAATGGATTTATAAGCATCCCGAATTGATGATCCCGTGGCATGTGGTGCTGGGCAACCACGAATATAACGGCAACACCCAGGCTGTGATCGACTATTCCAATGTAAGCCGCCGCTGGGAAATGCCTGCCCGGTATTATGCTCTGACATTGGAGATGTCTGATAAAGTGGATGCGCTTCTGCTCTTCACCGATACCGCTCCGCTGATCGATAAATACCGAAGTGATCCTGATGAATATGGAGAAGCAGGCAAACAATCCATGGAACGGCAGCTTGCCTGGATCGATTCCACTCTGGGCGTGTCCGGAGCCAGATGGAAAATCGTTATGGGCCATCATCCTGTTTATGCGGGGACCTCAAAGACCGAATCCGAACGCGAAGATCTCCAGGCCCGTCTTCAGCCTCTGCTCGATAAACACGGTGTCGATGTTTCGGTATCCGGACATATTCATAATTTTCAGCATATCAGAGTACCCGGCTCCCGCGTGGATTATTTCGTGAACAGCTCAGCTTCACAGGCACGGGAAGTGGTCCCTTTTGAAGGTGCGCTGTTCGGCAGCCAGGATCCCGGCTTTACCCTGTGCACTGTGAAGGAGATGGAATTGATGATTACATTTGTGAATAAGGATGGAGAGATCATCTATCAGTATGCGCGGAAGAAATAGGATGGAAATTGAGTGGCGGGTATCCGGTGATGGATAAAGCTGAAAACACCGCAGATCAGTCAGATCCGGCTTCCGGCTCTAAGAATCCGGTAAATCCGCATTCATTAAAAAATTCGGGTGAGGAATAATGAATCATCCTCCTGGATCGAAAAACAGGTTGCATCTTAGATGAATTCTATCATATATTATTGAAATTGATTCCTGGAGGCAATCATGGGATTCTGTCCGAATTGCGGATACGAGTATCAGGATGAGGTAAAAACCTGTCCGGATTGCGACATTGAGCTTGTGGATCAGCTGCCGAAAGAGGAACACAGGGACATAAATTTCGTTCCGCTTCCCAATCTGCCGGGCAGGGTCTATGCGGAAATGCTCAAGGAGGTTCTGGATAGAAAAGGGATCCCCTGTTATATTAAAGCGAGCGGCGTTACCGGTGCATACCGGATCTCCAGCTCGGATGCTGTCAGCGAAGGGGTCCGGCTCTTCGTTCCGGAAGAAAAGCTCCAGGAATGTATGGATCTGCAGCACGGCATGCTGGACCATATATAAAGATACCGGGGGCAGAACCGTAAAACCGGAGTGAAGCCCGTATACAGACCGACAGATGAGAAACCAATGAGCAAAATGACATTTCAGACACCCAAAGGAGTCAAGGACATACTGCCTGCGGATCAGCCTTTCTGGGAACATGTGGAGGCTACAGCCCGGAGAGTCGCCTCGCTCTATGGATACAGCAGACTGGACCTGCCTGTTTTCGAAGAGACAGCTTTATTCCAGCGGGGTGTGGGAGAAGGAACCGATATCGTTGAAAAAGAGATGTATACGTTCACGGACAGAGGGGGGGATTCCATCACGCTGCGCCCTGAGTTCACAGCAGGGACCATGCGTGCCTATATACAGAACGGCATGGCCAGTGCCCCAAAACCCGTGAAGGTGTGGTCCTGGGGACCTGTTTTCCGTTACGAGAGACCGCAGGCCGGAAGGTACAGACAGCATACCCAGTTCAATGTAGAAGCCATCGGCGAGCAGGATCCAGCCCTGGACCTGGAAGTGATGTCTGTCGCATGGCATCTGTACCAGGATCTGGGTTTCGAGGATCTGTCCTTCCAGATCAACAGCATCGGATGCCAGAACTGCAGGCCGCAGTATCTTAAAAGTCTTGTGGAATATTACAGGCAGTATGAGAGTATCATCTGTGAGGAATGCCGGAAGAGGCTCGCCAAAAATCCCCTGCGCGTTCTGGACTGCAAGGTCGAGCAATGCCGGCCGGTCATTGAGAAGGCGCCGCCTGTTTATCAGATGCTGTGCCCTGAATGCGCATGTCATTTTTCCAGACTGAAAAAATATCTCGAGGACCTGAAGAGGCCCTTCATTCTCAACCACCGTCTTGTCAGGGGGCTGGACTATTACACAAAAACCGTTTTCGAGGTGTGGGTGAAGGGGATCGGCGCGCAGAATGCGGTATGCGGAGGAGGGAGATATGACAGGCTTGCCGAGATCCTGGGAGGTGCTCCTACGCCCGCAGTGGGATTCGCTTCCGGAGTGGAGCGCCTCGTTCTGACCCTGAAGGAACAGGGCATATCTGTTCCGGAGCCGGCAAAACCGTCGGTATATCTGGCATGTCAGGGGGAACCTGCCAGAAAAAAAATGGTGGTATGGCTCTCAGAACTCAGGTACAGGGGATGTGCTGCCGTCATGGGATACGGAGACCGGAGCATGAAGGCGCAGATGCGGGAGGCTAACCGTCTGGGAGCAGGTACGGTCGTCATCCTGGGTGAGGAGGAATTCGGCAAGAAAGAAGCCCTGTTGAAGAAGATGGACACAGGGGAGGAGAGATGCATTCCCTGGGAACATCTGATCAGCACGCTCACAGGGGATCACCAGGAAAGCGGGTGCAGATGAGCTTTCCCACGGTTCGCGAGGCTTTTCTTGTCATTCTGGCAACGCTCTTTTTTTTATTTTCTCTGGATCTCGGGATACCCGAAGGAGCGGGAAAGGCAAAACTTCTCCTGCTCGAGGCCTTCGTTGCGGTACCGGCAGTTATTTTCACAGTGGTCAGGCGTTACAATTTCAGGGAAATTTTCAGGTGGAAAAAGACGGATATCCGGCTGCTTCTGGTCAGCGTTCTGATCGGAGCGGGACTTCATGCTCCTATAGACCTGCTGGACGGATTCGTTCAAAAGATACTGCCCATGCCCGAATTCCTGGCTGAAGCATTGACGGATCTGCTCAGGATCGGAAATACGCGTGAACTGATCATAGTTGTACTGGCAGGTGTGGCAGCCGCGGGGCTGACGGAGGGAATGAGCCACAAAGTAAACAGAATGAGAGCAGCGCACGTCAGCATGCCTGCTATCGCAAAGGGCCACCGCTTTTCAAACGTCATAGTCATTGTCTTGCCTCCTTTCCGATTATGCATAGTCGCTCATCTCAACACAAGGTTACCACTGCTCTCCCTCAGGCCCCAGTTTCAGCTCGCCTGAACCGGCGCCCAAAAGGCTTTCGAGTTTGGCCCTGTCGGTAATGGTAAGGGTACACCTCCCTTTCTTGAGAACATTCAACCTCTGGAGATAGTTGGAGATCTCCCGGCGTGAGCGGATCCACAGACATCGGCTCATCA
>CAYXFJ010000237.1:0-4737 GCA_964464265.1 uncultured bacterium | reverse complement strand
TCTGCTGACCTGCGGGAAGAGAAAAGATGCGGAGGAAGAGATACTGGCCCGAATCGGTGACAGGACCATTTCCATCCGTGAATTTGTGAACCGTGTGGAGCTAAGTCCCCTGCCCTCCTCTATCGATCTGTTGAAACCTGAAGGCAGGATGCAGGCACTGGAATTATTGATCCGTGAGAAGCTGCTGGCATCTGAGGCGGAAAAGAGGGGTTTCGAAAACGATCCTTTAATTCAGAAAAAGAGGGCTTTTTTGGAATCAGCCACCCTCAACCGGGAGCTTTATATGGAGGAAGTGCGAGGAAAGGTGAGGGTGTCGGAAAAGGAAATGAGAGACGCCTTCTATAAAATGCAGGTTAAGCTTTCCGTCTCTTATCTTAGAAGTGAGGACAGGAATGAGACGGAGAGATGGAAAAAGGCACTGGATGGAGGATTGACGTTCAGCGAATTGTTCGGGGAATTGAGGGATTCGCAGAATACAAATACGGGGACTGTAGAAATTTCCTGGGGAGATTCTGATGAAATACTGGAAGAGGCCGCATATGGGCTTCGTTCCGGAGAGATTTCCCCTGTGGTTCAAACAGCTGCTGGATATTATATTCTTCACCTTAATGCCAGGACTGAACCTGTGATGATCCCGGAGACTGCATGGATTGAGAAGAAGAGATCGGTTGAAAAAAGGATTAGAAGGAAAAAGGAAGCAGTACGTTCCGGGGAATTCGTTGCAGATTTCATGCATGATAAAGAGGTGGTGCTGAAAGGGCAGACTTTCGCGCTTCTGGTAAGTGAACTGGAAAAGCAAATCGATTTTGATTCAGAGAGAGATGAGCCCTCCGTGCGGATGTTTGATGAGCCTGAGCTGATACCCGTACGCGATCAGCTGTTTCGATACAGGGATGAACCGCTTGTCACTTTTAAAGGCGGATATTGGACACTGGGGGATTTTCTTGAGAAAATGTGGCTTCATGAAATACCCGTACAGAGAGCCTCACGGAGCCAATTCAGGAACGGCCTTCAGGAAGCCATCCGTATAGGCGTCAGGGACGCTCTTCTGGCAGAAGAGGCACATCATAGAGGATTGGAGCAAAGACCAGCCGTGAAAAAAGAACTCACTATGTGGATGGATCATCTGCTGTATCTGAAATTGAGATCGGAATGGCTCGGTCGTAACCGCTCTCTCAAGGTCCTGATCGATTCCCTAATGGCCTGCACGGATATACAAATCCAGGAAAGCCGGTTGAGCCGGCTCGATATAACCGATATCCCCATGATCGCTGTATGGAATGATTTTCAGCGCCAGCTTGTAGTTCCTCTCTGGGCGGATCCGGAAGATTGAAAAATAAGACTTGACAAACCAGATATATTGTTTTACTTTATTATCGAAACGTTTCGAGTTCTTTCTACATTTAAAAGATATTCTTTTCATAAAAACCTAATTTTCATACGTGTCAGTCGAGATTTGATTTGTCATCCCATAAAAACGTTTCGAAAGTAGAAGCATATTGTTCGTAACCATCAAAGATGTCGCCAGTAAGGCGGGAGTATCGCTTTCCACTGTTTCTCTTGTCCTCAATAATAAAAAACCTGTCAGCAACGAGACACGGCAAAAAGTATTGGAGGTCATTGAATCCCTGAATTACCATCCCCGCCGCATCGCAAGGGGGCTGGCCAGTAAAAAGACGGGTAATATCGGATTCATTCTGACGGAGAACCATTTCTCCAACGCGGAGCCTTTCTATACCAGGGTTTTTTTAGGGACGGAGTTTGAAGCGAGAAAATATCATTACTATGTACTCCTGACCACTGTGGACAGGACATTCAGGAAAACGGAGATTCCACGGTTCCTCCTGGAAAAGAACGTGGATGGAATTCTGCTGGCGGGCAGAGTCCCTTTCAGCCTTATCGATTATATACGGGAGCTCGGCCTGCCGTTCGTGCTCATTGACTTTCTACCCAGATCAGGTCCCTTTTACGCCGTATTGATCGATAACCTCCAGGGGACATATGATGCAGTCTCCTATCTGATCAGGAAAGGGCACAGGAATATCGCTTTTATAGGCGGTGACATGGCTCATCCAAGCCTTGAGGAAAGGTTCGAGGGATATAAAAAGGCGCTGAGAGATCATCAAATCGTTTTACAGAACAGAATAATCATTACTGAAGAAGAATATACTGGATTCGACAACGGCTATCATGCGACATGTTCATTACTTTCCAGAAAGGGTTCCTTTACAGCTCTTTTTGCCGGAAATGATGCTATGGCCCTCGGATCCCTTCGCCGTTTCAGGGAAGCGAACATACCGGTTCCTGAAAAAGTGGCTGTAGTGGGTTTTGACGATATCGAAGCCGATGCTCAGACAGAACCCCGTCTCACCACTGTCCGTGTATTTAAGGAAGAGCTGGGTGCAATTGCTGTGAGGCGTCTTACCGAGATGTTTGAAAAAGGGCGTATAATGCAGGGTAAAACATATCTGCCAGTTCAACTGATATTAAGAGGATCTACCGGAGATAAAACACAATAAAGGATGAGGAAGGAGGTGGTACTCAGGTAGCAAACTGAGAAAATAGAGTTCGAAAAAGAAAGGAGGTGAGGGAGGAGATCGGTTTGCTAAAAATAAAAAAAACAATTTGGAAGGACAATAAAAACTAGGGGAGGTATTTGATGAAAAAAGGAACAATCTGGATGGCTGCCGTATTGATTTTAACGGTAAGCGTGGTCTTTTCCCAAACCAATATCCTGGTGAACGGGGATCTGGAGACCCTGGAGCCCAACTTCTGGACCCCGATCATACAGAATGTGGGATATGACTATACGGAGTGGGCGGATGCGGGTTTCGAGAGCATGCACTCGCTCAAAGTGATGAAGAACCAGGCCACAGCGGAAGCGGTGGGCTGGGTGAGTGACAACAACGCGGATCTGTACTGGAACAACGCCGGAGCGGATCTGCTTTACAATCTGAGCTTCCGCGCGAAGACAGAGGGCGCGAACACGAATCCTGCAAATGACGATGCGGCGATAGGCGTTCTATTTTCGTTCTACGGTGGAGGAGTGCTGTTAGCCGAGAAATGGGTGCCTGTGGACCAGACCGCGGCTTCAACGGACTGGACGGAATACACGGACGGTCTTCTGGTTCCTGCAGGAGTGGAGCCGGATGAGATGATCATGAAGCTTCTCATGGGCAAGGATGCGACAGGCACGGTGTGGTTCGACAACATCGGATGCGGGTCGGATCCCTGGACCATGTGGCCGTTCAACGGTGATGCAGAGACGCCGGTGGGATGGATGAACTGGGCGGATGGTACGGGTGGATTCGCGAACCTGGACGATACAGAGGCGTATGAGGGCACCTGGTCCGCGCTGCTGCGTGAGACGGATGACAATGGCGACGAGATGGTTTTTTACTCGGAGCCGGTAGAGGTAATGCCCAATTCCTATTATGCGATCAGTGTTTGGGTGAAGCGTGACAGCGGGTTGACAAATGAGGAGTGGATCCCCAGTAATGCAACGGGTGAGTTCAGAGACAAGCGCATGAATGTGTGTTTCTTCTATCACCGGGATCCGATGGACAAAGCCTGGGATCTGACGGGTGGAGATCAGTTCTTCTATTTCGATGAGAGGGACAGTTCTTCCGACTGGATGAAGTTCTCGGTGATCTCCAAATCACCGGAGGACGCAGCCGGTGTTTCCGTACGAGCCCGTTTCAATCCGTTGACGAAAGGTTACTGCTGGTATGATAATTTCTCCGTGGAACCTGCAACGATACTGGAAACGGCTGTAGAAGAAATCATGGCCAATCCTGCATCTCTGCCGAAATACCTGGAGCTATTTCAGAACTATCCCAATCCCTTCAATCCCGATACCCGTATCGGATTCAACATCGCCGAGCGCGGACGGGTCGAACTCGACGTATACAATCTGTTAGGACAGCGCATCCGCCGGCTGGTCAATGAAGAGCGGCCTGCAGGTGCTTATGAGGTTATTTGGGATGGTAAGAATGATCTTGGTCAGCAAGTGGTGACCGGGATCTATATCTATCAGTTAAAGGTGAACGAGCAGGTCACATCCAAGACCATGGTGCTGGTGAAGTGATCGAGAAGGGGGCCATTCTGAGAGAGGGATGGCCCCTCTCTTTTTTATTGGAGATACCCATATTTCAGATGGTTTCATCTGAAAGAGGAGGAAGGGTCTTATGAATCGGACCGGCAAAATATTCATTCATTTCATGTTTCTGGCGTGTCTGGCAGTTATGGGCAATTTTCCTGTCCATGCCGGAACCACGGGCAAGATATCAGGCAGGGTGATTGACAAGGATACAGGGCAGCCACTTTTTGGAGCCAATATTATCGTGGAGGGGACGGTACTGGGAGCTGCTGCGGACATGCAGGGATATTATGATGTTCTGAGAGTTCCGCCAGGAACATTCACCGTCAGAGTCACGATGATCGGCTACAGTCCCATCAGGATCAATGATATACAGGTCTCGATCGACAAGACCACCCATGTTGAGTTTGAGCTCAGTCCGGAGGTGGTGGAGGGAGAGGTAGTGACGATTGTGGCGGAACGAAATATCATACAGAAAGATTTAACTTCAACTGAAGCTGTGATCAGCTCGGATGCCATCAATCAACTGCCCGTAGACAGACTTTCCGATGTGGTCAATCTGCAGGCCGGCGTGGTGGATGGTCATGTACGCGGCGGGCGGCAGGGGGAGGGCATGGACATGATAGACGGGATATCTG
>CAYXFJ010000236.1:0-4742 GCA_964464265.1 uncultured bacterium | reverse complement strand
ACTCGGTCGACAGCCTTCACTCTGCCGTCGTTTTTGAAGGGCAAAAAGGACGGATCTTTTATATCGACAGCACACCCGAATCTTTCATTGACCGGGTAGAATTTATTTCAGAGGAGGGGATAGCTGTTTTCGGTTTTTCCGATGACCGGTTCCGGTTTGGTCCGTATAAGCCGGACGAAAAATCAATCGGATTCTCCGATGCAACCGGGGAGTACCGGCTGGACCTGGCGCATATTCTCAGCGGGGGCAATATCGACAAAGAAGCGCCCATGCGGCTGGTTTCAGACAGCGGTGGATGAGCATCGTATGGGGTTGATAAAGTATGACACCTGCTATGTAGCGGCGATGTGCACAATTTAACAAGAGCGAAGGCAATTCCATGATAAAACAGATCATTCGAATCCTCGTGGCCCTTTCCGTTTTTCTTCTCTTACAGCCTGGCTGTAGCGTGGTCAAGATCAGTCAGGAGGCGACCGAGGCGTCTATAGTCGCCAAGGAACTCATTAAAACTACACAAAGCTGGGATGGTGAGTTATTGTGTGCGTATCCGCAAGATCAGCCCAAGATCACTATCCTGCGGATTAGCATACCTGCGGGAGCCCAACTCGAAACTCACAGTCATCCGGTGATAAATGCCGGTGTGCTAATAAGTGGGCAACTCACGGTTGTGACTATAGACGGAAAAATGCTGCATCTAAAAGCAGGAGATCCTATCGTGGAGGTGGTGAACACTTTGCACTATGGGATTAATCAAGGCAAGGTTCCCTCAGAAATTCTTGTTTTTTATGCAGGTTCTATTGATACGCCGATAACTATCGTCGAGCCGCGATGAAAGGGTGTCGGACCTGCTCAGCCTGGAGGCTTCGCAGTTTGGGAGGCGCCACCTTCAGAAGCCCCATGATTCTTGATGAGTTATGGGGCTTGTTATTTATAAGTAAATTGTAATTAAAATTGTAAATGGGCTCAATACGTACCCATAAATTTGACTTTGGGAGGGAAAAACAGATAATTGAACAAAGAGCCATTACAATGATGCAGACATTAGAACTGAGGCGTATTCTAAATCTTGGAAAACCTGTCAAAGAGATATTACTTGCTTATGAAAAATGCATCTCTTAAATTTTTGTATCAAATATCCGAAATGCTTCGACAACACACAGTTGAGATCCGGCGGGAAAATCATCAGGCTGCGGGGCGAACATTACATGACTGAGAACAGTTTCGAGAATCCGGATAACATTATCATTGAAGAGCGGGAAATACAGAATATCGAGGCCCCTGGAAATAGTCTTTTTTTACCTCATTCCGTTACCATTCTGGAGTATAATAAAGTGATACCTTGAATAAAACAGGAGTCCCTTGTGAAGAATGTATTGCTCATGACCGTTGTCATGCTGGGATTTTGCTGCAGCTGCACCGGCAAGTCGAACACGGTGGATTCGACAGTCTGGGAAATCGACAACATCAAGAGAATTCAGAATCGTGAACCCATTGTTTTGGGTGCTCCTGCGATTATCGGATCACCTGGTGGGAAAGCACTACAGTTTAACGGAGAGGATGATGGATTATTGCTCAACATCAATCCTCTGGATGGCGCAGTCGAATTTACTGTCGAAATCCTTTTTCGGCCGGATCCGGACGGCAGAAAAGAACAGCGATTCTTGCATATCGGAGAGGCTGACGGCGACAGAGTATTGATTGAAACGCGGTTGACTGAGGATAACCGCTGGTTTCTGGATACTTTTATCAAATCCGGTGAATCGGAGCGTACGCTTTATGCCAAGCATTTCCTGCATCCAGCCGGAGAATGGTTCCATGCCGCTCTGGTATGCGACGGAAAAAGAATGCGGCATTTTGTGAACGGTGTGAAAGAGCTGGAAGATTCTGTGGACTATGCACCGATGAGAGGGGGGCGAACGTCTATTGGCTGCCGGATGAATCAGGTTTACTGGTTCAAAGGTGCGGTCAGCAGGGTGAGGTTTACGCAGCGCGTTCTGTCTCCGAAAGAATTTTTACCCATGTGAGGAACACAGGAACATACAAGGAGCATCGAGATGAGAACTGAGAATCGGCCGTTCAACGCTGCTATATTTCTTCCTCTTGCTGCCATCATAGTGCTAGCATCAGCCGGATGCGCTGGAAAACGGGCGAAAATGAAAATCGTCGAGAACGGAGAGGCGAAATCGGTCATGGTACTGCCCTCGGATGCAGGTGAAGATGTCCGCTATGCCGCTCTGGAACTGCGGGATTATATCAGAAAGATTTCCGGTGCTGAAATCCCGATCAGGACCGGAACGGCGGATCCTCGAGGGATTCGAATTTTTGTCGGATCTGACCGGCCGGCCGGAGGCCCGGATATCCGTACAGATCGGCTGTCAGGAGAGGGATTCGTCATCAAAACAGTGGGCAATGATCTTGTTCTCGCCGGTCGTGACGATGCGGGCACGCAGCATGCGGTATATACATTTCTTGAAAAATATCTCGGTATACGCTGGCTGTGGCCGGGCGAATTCGGAGAAATCGTGCCCGTGATGAAAACGATTTCTGTCGGACGAATCGATGATACGCAGGAACCGGACTTTATATGGAGGGATCGAGGACCTGGAGGCGCTCTATGGGGCGCTTCCTCCGGACCGACAGAAATGCATGCCAGGGAACGGCTGCTGGGTATAACATCCGAGCATCAGAAAGCGGTGGAACTGTGGGAAAAAAGAAATAAATGGGGCGGAATCAAGATCTACGGAGGCCATGCGCTGGGTGAAATATTCCCGCCTGAAAAATTCGCTCGTATCCATCCTGAATATTATGCTCTGGTCGACGGAAGACGAGACGTGCCGGGTACGGATTACGATTACAAGCATGAAGGCCAGATCTGCACAACGAATCCCGATGTCAGAGAAGTTGCTGTAAAATGGGTTAGAAATTTCTTCAATGAGAACCCGGAATACGACGGAGTTAGACTCACCATGAACGACGGCGGCGGCTTCTGCGAGTGCGAACAATGCCGGGCGCTGGACACCGGGGATTTTGTCGACCGACCGGGCATCGACACCGAAGAGATGAAGAAGCGGCCTGCCAAATACACCGTTATAACGGACAGGATTTTCACCTTCATCAATCAGGTGACTGAAGAGGTGCAGAAAACCCATCCTGGAAAGTATATCGTTTCCATGGCCTATTCCCGTTACACCCTGCCGCCCCGGAGAATCGAGTTGAATCCGTTTGTCATTCCCCAGTACTGTCTCTGGAGCTCCTACAAGCACGCCAATACCGACATCAAAAAACAGCATGAGGATATCGCCTCCGGCTGGGCAAAAGCCGCCAATAAAAAGGGGATCTATGAGTATTTCATCAACGGATACTGGCCGGGTATGCACCGGCTCGTGACGGCTTACATCGCCGTGTCTATCAAATACCTTTACAGCCAGGGGATCGACCTTTATCAGACCCAGTCGGGAGATGAATTCGGAGTTAACGGCATCAATTATTATGTTGCGGGAAAACTTCTCTGGGATACCTCCATGAATGAGGAGCGAATCCTCAAGGACTATTACAATAAAGGATTCGGAAACGCTGCAGAAGCCATAGAACGATTTCACACACGACTCGCAAAAGCATGGACAGTGGCGACCGAAGCAGGTCAGGATGTCAGCTGCCAGTCCCTGGAAAATAACCGTCTTCTGGAGCTTTTTACACCGCAGCTGATTAAGGCGTGTCATCAGGATTTAATGGAAGCGGAGAAGGTGGCCGATGACGAGACCGTTCGAAAGCGTGTGGAATTTCTCGGGCAGGGATTCCAATATACAGAACTAACTGTGGAAGCGGTCACTGCTGCTGAACGACTTATGAAATCAGGAGTTCCGCTCTTTCCCGTCGAAACCGCAAAAAGAGAGATCGCGAAACTCAGTCCGGAAACTGCCGTTCAGCTCGTTCGTGAGGCAATTGCCGCATGGGAAATGCGGGACCGGTTCATCGAAGAACTGAAGAATGATTATGTGATTTCGTATTTCTGGGCCAAATACAGTGATTTGACCCGGAATCTGAATCCGATTGATAACTTGAGAGAGATGGCCCGTGAGTTGGATAAATTACCTCCGAGCTTGGAATAATACATGAAGCTTTATAATATTTGATTTATTAAGAGAATAATTGTAAAAAATCTCCTGATCTCAATTGGCCATGGAGTGGCAAATGATGGTGTGAACAATTATGTACAACTGTGAACTACTATATACAAATTAAGAACTTGCATTTTGGCCCCCCTGTGATATAAAGAAAGGACTCGATCCATGAAAAAAACCATGTCGCGCCGTAACTTTATCAGTACCTCGGCAGCCGGTTTCGCCGGTTTGTCGGCTTCGATGAGTGCCCGGTCCTATGGCCGGATCAAAGGTGCAAACGACCGCATTCAGATCGGATTTCTAGGATGTGGCGCCAGGAGCAGCGGCCATCGTCACATGGTCAAGATGTCCGAAAAGGACAAAAACCTGGGTGTGGTCGCCGTCTGTGACATCTGGAAGCTGAATCGTGAACGTGCTGCAAAAAGCTGTAAAGAATTGTTCAACGCCGAGGTGAAGCAGTTCCAATACTCTGAGGAAATGCTCAAGATGCCGGAACTGGATGCAGTGATGATCGCCACAGGTGATCATCAGCATGGCAGATTATTGGCTGAGGTTGTGCAGGCATGCAAAGACTGCTATTGTGAAAAACCCATGGCCATAGACGTTGACGAAGCAAAGCTG
>CAYXFJ010000235.1:0-4759 GCA_964464265.1 uncultured bacterium | reverse complement strand
TACCACTCCCACCCTCACCGCCCAGGAGGGCGTGGTCTACGCCTACGACGCCGACGCCCTCGATCTGGACGTGTACGACGTGCTCTCCTTCGGCCTAGCCGCAGGACCGCAGGGACCCGTGGCTCCCATTTCCCAGAAGTTGTCCTTCTCGTCGAACCGGAGGATATGCGAAGTTTTGATGCCGCCCGTCTTCTTCCATATCTGTTCGGATTCATCATCCTCCCTGAAAACCGTTACCCACAGCCGGTCCGCCGGCAATTCCCACACACCGGTCACCAGCTCCCATGCCCAGGCGATCGCTTCCTTCTTGTAGTAATCCCCGAAAGACCAGTTCCCCAGCATTTCAAAAAAAGTATGGTGATAGGTATCATGGCCGACTTCTTCAAGATCGTTGTGTTTCCCGCTGACCCGTATGCATTTCTGTACATCCGCCGCTCTCTTGTAAGGCCTGGTGCCTGTTCCCAGAAATACATCCTTGAACTGATTCATACCGGCATTGGTAAAAAGTAATGTAGGATCATCCTGCGGAACCACGGGCGCGCTGGATACGATCTTATGACCGTATTTTTTAAAGAAATCCAGAAAAGATTGTCTGATTTCAGATGCTCTCATTGGCACGGATTTTATTTTCCTTTCGCTGTTGCAGATTTCGGTTTTAATGCCTGTTCGAGGTCCAATATCAAATCACGTTCATCCTCTATACCCACGGACAATCGTATCAGCCCGTCGGAGATGCCGTACTTCTCTCTGAAGGCCAGGTCCGTGTTCCGGTGTGAAGAAGATGCAGGATGTGAAGCGACCGTATCTGTCTCGCCCAGGCTGACCGTATATGTGATCAGACGGAATGCATTGCACACTCTCCTGACCTTATCCAGACCTCCCCTGACCTCGAAAGATACGACAGCCCCATATCCTCCGAACTGTTCCTTTGCAAGTGTATGCTGTTCATGAGTCTTCAGTCCCGGATAGTGGACTTTCAGGACCTCCGGACAGCCGGACAGGAACCCGGCCACGGCCATGGCATTCTGGCAGCTTCGCTCGAGACGCACATTGAGCGTCCGCATGCCCCTCAAAGTCAGCCATGCATTGAAAGGACTCATGACCCCACCGTACATCCGGCCTATCTGTTTAATGGGCTCCATGATGGAAGAGGAACCCGTCACCACACCGCCAAGCGTATCTCCGTGACCTGAAAGGAATTTGGTAGTGCTGTGTATCACGAGATCCGCTCCTTTCAGAAGGGGCTGCTGAAGGTATGGCGGAGAGAAGGTGTTGTCCACCAGTAACTTCACTCCCCGTTTTTTTGCGATCTTCGACAGCGCGGACAGATCTGACAGGGCTACTGTGGGATTCATTATGGGTTCTGCGTAGATGAGACGGGTGTTTTCCTGTATTGCCTGTTCAACCGCATCCAGATCCCGGATATCGACGAACGTGGCCTTTATCCCTCTGTGGCTCAGATCTTCATTCAGAAAATGAAGTGTCCCTCCGTAAAGCACAGAGCCGGCAACGATATGGTCGCCCGGCTTTACCTGCGCGAGAAAAGCTGAAGTAATGGCTGCCATTCCCGAAGCGAACGAAAAAGCCTCCTCTCCTCCCTCGATAAGCGCCACAGCTTCGTTGAAAGCGTCAATGGTGGGATTGCTGTAACGGGTATAGAAATATCCCGGCTCCGTCCCCGCTCCGATACGCACACCCTGGTCGAAATCCTCATATTCGAAATTCACGGTCTGATAGATCGGTGTTACATGGGGATGTACATCCCGGATCTTTTTCTTTCCCGCATGCACCAGGCGTGTTGAAAGATACAGCTCTTTCAGGTTTCGATGTCCCATAAAGTCTCCGGAAGTGCTGTGTGAATGGTATCCCAGTCAAAACCCCGTCTTAAAAGAAATCCCGCGATCTTCTTTCTCGATGTCCGCGAGACGTTTTTCATTTTTTTCAGTCTCGATTCCACGATCTGCCTGCACATTTCTTCTTCGGATCTGTCGGCATAAACAGCCTCGACCGCCTCGTTCACGACATCTTCCGCCAATCCTTTCATCAAAAGTTCCTGTCTCAGTATTCTTTTTCCCATGGATCTGGCCCTGAGCCTTGCATTTCCGTAGGATAAGGCGAACTTCCTGTCATCCAGCAGGCCGACCCTCTTCAGGTCATCCAGGATTCTCTGGATCACACGGTCCGGGAAACGTTTTAGAGCGAGCTTTTTTCTCATCTCCTCTATGGAGAGGTCCCTGTGGGAAAGGTACAACAATGCCTTCTCCTTCGCCCGGGTGCGTTCCTCCATGAGGAGTATATCGTCGATCATCGCATCGGTCAGCTCATCGCCTTCATGAAGACCATGCCTGATGACCACCTCTTTTTCCAGGCCAAAGGCAAAGGCACCGTCGAGGTAAATATTCACACGATTTTCATCGTGCTGTTGTGTTTCAATCTCTGTAATTCTGTACGTATCACCAGAAAGGTGCTGTTCTTTCACTCCGCAGCTTTTTCCTTTTTCTCTTCCTCTTTTTGAGGTTCGGCAAGGCCGAATTTGGCCTGAATGGCCTTTTCGATTTTATCGGCGATATCCGCATTCTCCTCCAGGGAAAGGAAACGCTTTACATTCTCTCTTCCCTGTCCGATGCGCTCCTCGCCAAAGGAGTACCATGTCCCGCTTTTCTCGATTATTCCTAGCTCCTGTCCCATATCCACAAGCTCCCCGGCCCTGGAAATACCGGTCCCGTACATCAGATCGAATTCAGCTTCCTTGAACGGCGGTGCGACCTTGTTTTTCACCACCTTGACCCGGGTGCGGTTCCCCACCATATCGTTTCCTTCCTTTAAAGCTCCCACTCTCCGTATATCGAGGCGTATAGAGGCGTAAAACTTGAGAGCCTTGCCTCCGGTCGTGGTTTCGGGATTTCCGAACATGACTCCGATCTGCATGCGGATCTGGTTGATGAAGATAACGCATGTCAGGGACTTGCTGATCGATCCTGTCAGTTTCCGCAGCGCCTGAGACATCAGCCTGGCCTGCAGGCCCATCTGGGCGTCTCCCATTTCTCCTTCGATCTCAGCCCGCGGAACCAGAGCGGCCACAGAATCGATGACGATCACGTCCAGGGCGCCGCTTCGCACCAGGGTCTCTGTGATCTCCAGAGCCTGTTCCCCTGTGTCGGGCTGTGAAATGAGAAGCTCATCGATATTCACACCGAGAGCTTTTGCATACTTGGGATCCAGTGCATGCTCTGCATCAATGAAAGCGGCGATGCCTTTTGTCTTTTGTGCTTCCGCGATGACATGAAGCGCAAGGGTTGTTTTTCCGGAGGATTCCGGTCCGAATATTTCTGTGACCCTGCCGCGCGGGATGCCCCCCACACCCAGGGCAATATTCAGTGCCAGTGAACCCGTTGATATGGTGCGTACAGTAACCCCTCCCTTGGTCTCCCCCAGTCTCATGACCGACCCTTTTCCAAACTGCCGGTCAATCTGGCTGATCGCCAGATCCAGAGCTTTCATTTTGTCGTTTTTTTCTTCCGTCATTTGCTCATACCTCGAGTTTAATGGTTTGGAGTGGGGTATATACGGCACCTGTTTGCTGTAGAACGCTTTTCATGACAATGATATTTTCCACCCTGAATCCTATGCACGGGATGGATAAGGACTGCAGCTTCTCCACAGTTCTGTCCATTCCCCCGGGCGACCTGACCCTGCCTATGGTGACATGCGGGGAAAAAGGACGCTTCTCTTTCTCGAATCCCAGTGCAGAAAGGTTCCTGTCTATGCCTTCCGCAAGACGGATCAGGATATCCGCTCCTGTATCAATCCCAATCCAGATCACCCTCGGTCTTCCCGGACCAGGGAAAAAACCCGCACCTCCGCTCTGGAGCTCGAATGTTCGTAATCCCTCTGCCGCCTGTTTTACTGCCTCTCCAATATCCGGTATGCGGCCGGTTTCCACATCCCCGAGAAACTTGAGCGTGATATGGATCCCTTCTGGCCTGACCCACTTCACATCCCCCCGCTCCCGCATGAGAACTTCCTGTAACTGGCGGATGGCCGCCTTCAGTTCCCCGGGTATTTCGATCGCGATAAAAGTCCTGATGAATGTCTGCATGCTGCCTCCAGGTTACCGGGGAATTAGCCTGCTCATTCGGTCTCAAATTCAAAACGACCCATTGAGAGTACTTCGAAAAGATCCTTAATTATTTAACATAATGCTTCTATTTCAAAAGTCAAGGGTTATCTGTGCTGTCCAGCAGGGAGCGCCTTAAAAGATCCAGAGCAGCGGCTACAGTTCGCCGCTTGTTCGCTATACGGTCGAATGTAAACCGGTGTTCTTCGCACAGGGTCTCGGAAGAGGAAGAGAGACCTATAAAAACCAGGCCCACGGGTTTGGTTTCTGTCCCTCCTCCAGGCCCGGCAATACCCGTTGCGGAAATCCCAAGATCCGATCCTGAAAGAGACCGTATCCCTTTTGCCATGGCCTTTGCGGTTTCAGCACTGACCGCGCCGAAACGCACGATCGTTTTTTCCGGCACGTCCAGAACATCGATTTTTGAGCGGTCACTGTACGTTACTGCGCCCTGAAGAAAAAAGGAGGAGCTTCCAGGAACATTCGTCAGCGTGTGGGATATCATTCCTCCTGTGCAGGACTCGGCGACTGACAGGGTTTTACCGCTGGAATGGAGGAGTCCGGACACCACCGATTCGAGCGTTTCGTCGTCAAGACCATATACATGCCTTCCAGCCCGGCCCCGGCTTTGTCTTTCGATTT
>CAYXFJ010000234.1:321-4759 GCA_964464265.1 uncultured bacterium | reverse complement strand
CGAAACAGAAGTCAAAAGGTATAAGGATGCACTCAAAGAGGCCGCACAGCAGCTGCATGATTGCAGGGAACATGTTAAAACTGAGATAGGCAAGGAAGAGGCAAAGATTTTTGAAGCGCATCTCTCTTTTCTCAACGATGTTTTCTTTCAGCTGGATATTATCAAGGCAATTCGAACAGAGCGTAAAAATGCAGAATTTTTACTCAAAGCAGGCATACAAAGGCTTGAAAACGATTTCAGTAAAATTAAGAGTGAGCATTTTAGAGCCCGCCTGGATGATATCCGGGACGTGGCTGTCAGGCTGCTGAGGATCCTTCATCAGTCAGAGGAGGTTCAAATACCTACAGGGGAAGCCATCATTCTGATGGCGTATAACCTGACACCCTCTGATACTGTGCATATTGATAAAAGACATATACTTGGATTTGTCACAGAACTGGGAGGCACAACCTCTCACACATCGATTCTTGCCAGATCGATGGGGATTCCGGCGGTAGTGGGAATAGAACGGCTGATGAAGTTACTGAAGAATGGTGACGGGGCTATTGTTGACGGGAATGCTGGTATTGTCTATATCAATCCCCCCAAAGAGATCCTGGACAACTACAGGAAAAGAAAACGCCAGTTCGGTTTGTACTGGGAGAGACTTTCAAAGGTTGCGGCACTGCCTGCCATAACAGCAGATGGTGTTGAAATATCATTGCAGGCTAATATCAGCATGACCTCAGATATGAGTATGGCGGTAAAATATAAGGCAGACGGCATCGGTCTTTTCCGGACAGAACTGCCTTTTCTGATAACCGGCCGGTTACTGACAGAAGACGAGCAGTTCAATATCTACAAGACTGTAATACACGGAATGCGAGGTAAGACTGTTACAATCCGTACGCTCGACCTCGGAGGTGATAAATTTCTGCCCTATCAGGGGGTGGAAAAGGAGAACAATCCATATCTCGGCTGGCGTTCTATCCGTATCTCCCTGCAGGAACGGGACGTTTTCAAAATGCAGCTGAGAGCGATTCTAAAAGCCAGTCACTTCGGCAAGGTGAGAATTCTTTTTCCCATGATTTCCAGTATTGAGGAGATCGTGGAGATAAAAGGTGTTCTTGAGGAGTGCAGGAAGGAATTGCGAAAATCCTCTGTGCCGTTTGATGAGAACATGAAAGTCGGTATAATGGTGGAAGTCCCGTCAACAGCAATTATGGCAGAAAGATTGATCCAGTTTGTGGATTACTTCAGCATTGGCACCAATGACCTTATTCAATATACACTGGCAGTCGACAGGAACAATGAAAAAGTGGCTAAATTCTATCAGCCTCTGAATCCGGCGATTCTTCTTTTGATCCATAATACGATAAAAGCAGCACTGCGTGCAGCAAAGACAGTATCCTTATGCGGGGAGATGGCCGGCGATCCTGTTTATACTGCACTCCTTCTGGGTTTCGGTCTTAAGGAATTCAGTATGAGTCCCATGATGATTCCCGAGGTCAAGGAGCGCATCAGAGTTCTCTCCCTGAAAGAATCCGAGGATCTTGCGCGTAGAGTTCTGCAGATGTTTTCCATGGAAGAGATCGAGAATGCGATCCTGGAGGTTCATCGTAAAATCAATAGAAAACAATCTGTGCCTTATCTGAATAAAATGGTTCCTGGAAAGAATACGGATGTGGCATAATGCGGGTATTTAGAAAAGTATTGACATTCAGATGCCGTTTCTTTAAATTATTTCGATTTTGAGGCGGCGTAGCTCAGCTGGTAGAGCAGTGGAATCATAATCCACGTGTCCGGGGTTCGAGTCCCTGCGCCGCTACCATCTCAACAGAGATTCATCAAACCCGTAATATGGCATGACCTTTCCGGAACGACGAAAGGTCTTTTTTTTTGAGTATGGAAACAAAAATCAAAATTACCAGTTTCATCCTGAGAAATCACCTCCTCGATAAAGGGGATCGTGTAATCCTAGGGGTATCGGGTGGTGTGGATTCCATGGTGCTTCTTGATGTCATGAATTCATTAAAAAAAGACTGGTCCCTGAAACTGGCGGTTGCACATGTGAACCACCTTCTCCGTGCAGGTGAATCTGATGAAGATGAGTGGTTTGTTCATGATGCCTGTATCAGATATGGAATACCATTCCATTCCAAAGCTATTCATGTACACAGATACAGCACAGAACTCCGGTTATCCCTTGAGGAAGCGGCCAGGAATTGCCGTTTTCACTATTTCGAGGATCTTCTCCATCATTTGCACTTCAATAAATTGGCACTGGGGCATCAGTCCGATGATCAGGCTGAAACCATACTCATGAACCTGTTCAGGGGCTCGGGATTGAGAGGACTGTCCGGAATGCGTCCGTCAAGGTCCTGGTGGATCCATCCAATGCTTGACGTAACCAGGGAAGAAATTCTGCTTTACGCCAGGAACAATCATCTGGGATACCGTGAGGACAGGACTAACCGGAGCCGTATTTTTCTGAGGAACCGTATCCGTCATGAGGTGATACAATCCCTGAAAAAAATCACTCATCCGGGTGTGGTGACAACAATCTGCCGGTCCGGTCTTGCAGCTGCCGAAGCAAATGATTTTCTCGTTTCTTTTGCTTCGGCAGCGTTAAAAGAAGTTGTGGTGAGTGAGTCAGACAAAGAAATTATCCTTGATATTCAGTCATTTTTAAAGTACATTAAACTTATTCAAAAGATAATGTTATTGCATATTTTTGAGGAACATTTTCAGGGCACGCAAATCGGTTCTTCAGGACTGGAGAGGATTATTCTTCTCGCATCGAGGGGCAGAAGCGGCGGTCTGCTGGATATCGGATGTTGCAGGGTTCAGAGATACCGGGATGAGCTGATATTTCATAGAGTACGGTCTGCGAATCTTTCAATCGAAATCGAAGAGGGGCGATCTGTTTCCCTGCCCGGTAATTCAGGAGTGATAAAGGTCTCTGAATGCGACCGGGGATACGCCTTCAAACACATGAATCATGATCGCATGAGTGAATTCTTCGATCTTGAACATTTATCATCGCCGTGGATAGTGAGATTCAGGAAAGCAGGGGATGACTTTATGCCTCTCGGTATGAGAAAAAAGAAAAAACTTCATGAATTTTTTATCGATGAAAGGGTACCCGTTTATAGAAGGGATCAGATACCCCTGCTCGTTTCCGGTGACAGGATCGCCTGGGTTGTCGGATACAGGATCGATGACCGGTTTAAATTGACGAAAAATACGAAACGGGTTCTGAAAGCCGTTTTCTCTCCTATGAAACCCTCCGCAGGATGAAAATAACGACGAAGGAATAGATCACACATGCAGAACAAGCCGGAAAAAGCCAAAGATAATCAATTCAAATGGAAGAAAGCGACAAGAACGCTGGTATTCTGGATTATTTTCTTTATAGGAACAATCTATATCGTTCAGATTTTTAATGTCCGGAAACCGAAAGAAATGGAGATATCCTATTCAGAATACCGGCAATTTCTCGAAGAGGACCTGATACAGGAGGCCGGTATTCAGGATATGATCTTCCACGGTGTCCTGAAATTTGAGAAAAATATTATAAGAGATGGCAAGGAAATTCCAGTACTCCGGTTTAAAACCATCATGCCCTTTATTGACAGGGGAATGGTGGAAGAATGGAACCGCATGGGGTTGCAGTATGAGTTCAGGCAGAAAACAGGTGAATGGTGGGGATATCTGCTGAGCATGCTACCCTGGATAGGGTTGCTGCTATTGTACCTGTTTTTCCTGAGAAAACTGCAGGGCGGAGGCAATACCAAGGGGATTTTTACGTTCGGCAAGAGCCGTGCAAGGTTGCTGACGGAAAACCAGACCAAAGTTACATTTAAGGATGTGGCAGGAGCCGATGAAGCGAAGCAGGAGCTGACTGAGATCATTGAATTTTTAAAGGAACCTGAAAAGTTTCAGGCTCTCGGGGGACGTATTCCAAAAGGAGTCCTGCTTCTGGGACCGCCGGGTACTGGGAAAACCCTTCTTGCCAAAGCGGTTGCAGGGGAGGCCGGAGTGCCTTTTTTCAGTATCTCAGGAGCGGACTTCGTTGAGATGTTTGTCGGAGTAGGCGCCTCGCGGGTGCGGGACCTCTTCGAGCAGGGGAAAAAGAGCGCGCCATGCATTGTTTTTATCGATGAAATCGATGCGGTCGGAAGGCACAGGGGGGCCGGGCTGGGAGGGGGGCATGATGAACGTGAGCAAACCCTCAATCAGCTGCTGGTGGAGATGGATGGATTTGATACCAATGAAGGAGTGATCCTTCTGGCTGCTACTAACAGACCCGATGTTCTGGATCAGGCTCTTTTAAGGCCTGGACGTTTTGACCGTCAGGTAGTGGTGGACCGGCCTGACGTACGCGGAAGAGAGGGGATATTAAAAGTCCATACCCGTAAAATACCGTTGTCAAAGGATGTTGATCTGCAGGTGATCG
>CAYXFJ010000234.1:0-271 GCA_964464265.1 uncultured bacterium | reverse complement strand
TGAGGCTGCACTGCTGGCAGCACGAAAAGACCGGAAAAAGGTTTTGATGGATGACTTTGAAGAAGCAAAAGATAAGGTCATTATGGGAGTCGAAAGAAAGAGCCTTATCATCAACGATGAGGAGAAGAAAAGTACTGCTTACCATGAAGCAGGTCATGCACTTGTGGCGAAACTCATTCCTGGCTCGGATCCGGTTCATAAGGTCACCATCATACCCAGAGGAAGAGCTCTGGGTGTGACCTCATTCCTTCCTATTGACGAAAAACACAAC
>CAYXFJ010000233.1:0-4763 GCA_964464265.1 uncultured bacterium | reverse complement strand
CGATGTACACCTGGATGGGATGGAACCAGTATGCAGACAAACTTGAGAAAGATAATAATCCAGACAACGATCTGACATCTGAGGAAGCCTATGAACTGTGGAAGTGGAGGCACAGGGCAATTCCTTACGGGGACAGTAACGGCCATAATGTGGATGTCTCCCTTTCCGGCCGGGTTCCCTTCCTGCCGTGGAGGTCCAATTTTGTGCTGGGCGGCAAGTACGAATACCATCCTTTCGATTATCCTCAGTCTACGGACCACTTCGATGAGCGCGTTACATCGCTGAAATGGGTGAACAGCCTGGGCTCCAATATCAAACTGATCCTGAACGGTCTGTATTCAGAGGTGAGAACTGTCACAACGGGCGAGGCCACAGGCATGTGGGACCGGGTGGAACGCATTTCGTACTACGGCTCTTCATTCCCGAACTATTATCCATTTTACAGACCCGTGCTGAACCGTTACTCCAGCGTCCTGGGACTGAAATGGGTTCACACCCTTTCACCGAGAATGTTTTATGAAGTCATGGTAAACCATTTTTATGTGGGATGGGCCCAGAACCTGCCCGATTCAGCGCGTGCGGAGGACGGCAGATATTTTCACGGCCGGCTTTACTACGATCCCCAGTCCGGATGGATACCCAGGGAGAAGGGGGCGGATGATGACGTATCCGGCTACCGCATGTACGGAGGTGGCATGACCTGGGACCATTCCTGGAACCGGAGGTTAGACCTCCAGTCATCACTGACCTGGCAATTCCACCCTTCACATGAGCTGAAAACCGGTTTCGATTTCAACGTCAACGTGATCCGTGAGGACAGGGTTCACTGGCACAATGAGGATTCCACTCAGTCCTATCTCAGACAGTACAGGGTCACGCCTGTGGAACTTGGCATCTATGCTCAGGACAAGATCGAATTCCATGGTATGGTGGCCAATCTGGGTGTCCGTTTTGATTATTTTGATCCCGATCCGGACAAGGCTCTCACTTTTGGCACGGACAGGGAGATCTATGAGACTTACCTTGCCGGCGATTATCCTACATTCAGACCCAGACCTAAAACCTATATCAGTCCGCGCATCGGCATATCGCATCCTCTCACCGCCAACAGCAAGATCTATTTCAATTACGGACATTTTGTACAGACTCCACCCACGTTCCATCTCTATGTCCTCAATGTGGATGGCGCAAGGCCCTCCCTTCTTCAAATGGGCAATGCCGACCTTCCTTTCGAAAAGACCATCGCCTATGAGCTCGGCTGCGACATCGGACTCATAGGGACCCTTCAGCTTCATCTGGTGGCCTTTTACAAAAATCTTGACGATGTAGCCAGCACCATGACTTCCGCCCATTCAAACCAGAGCCTTGTTATGGACTGGTACGACGCCACCGACTACGCGGAAATCCGGGGATTCGAAGTCGAGATCCGGAAACCCCTGGGCCGGTACCTCACAGGATGGCTCAATTATAATTATGTAAAAAAGAACGAATCGGATCTGACCATTCCGGGACTGAGCGAGAATCCGATAGTGACCGATGATCCCAATGTAGGGATAAACGGTGTGGTATGGGGTGTTCCTCCTTCGGTCATTATACGGATACAGCCCAGCGCAAAGGGAGTGATCACCCTCTCCATGCCTGAAGGTGAAGGTCCGAAGTTATTGGGCGTGCCATTACTGGAGAAGACCAGCCTGAGCTGCCAGCTTTTCTACGAGGGTGGAGCTCAGATTCAGCATCCGAGAGAGAGTTTCAGGGATGCTCATCCGAACATATGGTTCCAGGAGCTGCCCAGGTACTGGGCGAACTTTCGGCTCTCGAGAAAAGTGAGCGCAGGCAGGGTGGCTATGGAGTTCTATCTGGATGCCAGCAATCTCCTGCACAGCGAGTATCGCTATCCCCCTTCAGACAGAAGCGGAGAAGACTATTACGATGACCTGTATGCGTCAGGGCGCATTGACAAGGTCGGAACTGGCGAGCTCTCCGATCCGCTCATCCTGAGAACCGATGATGACGATGTCTGGTGGGGGAGGGTGAAAACGCTGGTCATGGGTTTCAGAATGGATCTTTGATCCTCATTAAGGAGGACAGGGCATCATGAAGTCACGAATCCTTCTCATCATTGGGATTTTTTTCTGTTCCGGAATAGCTTCAGGCCAGATCAAGACGCATCAGATCGGCCGGATATGGCAGACGATGTGGCCTGTAGGTTCGCTGCCGTCCTATGTCCCTCTGTACAATGGGATGTGTTATCCGGGAAGCGATTATGTCTATGGAAGACCGAAGAACATGGACCGCCAGGCAGTGTGGATAGGAGTGAAGGACTGGACCAATAAATTCGGGCAGTTCAAATCCACGTTCGTTTCCGAGGGAGGATATAAAAACAACGAGGCTCCGGATATACTCGAGCCGGTTTCGAATCAGAAATATGTGCGCCAGAGGCTTCCCAGGGTGGAAGTGAACGAAGAACTGGAACAGCGGATACTGGATAACCGTTCGAGCAGTGTCAGTTCAGCGACACTGGAATCGGATGAAAAGATCGTCACCGTGTGGAGGACGGATGTGGGAGTGGAGGTAACGAGGAACAGCTATACATTCGCGAACACGAGGCATGACAGCTACATCATACAGGAATATATTTTTAAAAATACGGGCAATGTGGACAGGTCAACTGCGATCGAGCTTCCGGACCAGAACCTCGTGGGTGTTTATTTTGGATTCTGGAGGACTTTCATCCCTTCACAGGATGTGGGGCATGAGGAAATGGGGGGAGAGATCGACGACTGGTGCAGCTATTACGGCAATCAGCCGGGAGACACACTCAGGGGATTCTGGTATGTGTACGACGGCGACAATCAGCGCAAATCCTTTGATGATATGGGAGATCCTTCTGAAAATACGGGCGAATTTCTGTCTCCGCAGCACGTGGCTTTTGGTGCGATCCATGCGGATACGGATTATCAGGACGGGACTGATATGCGCTCCCAGCCGTCCACGGTCGACTTCTGGCCTGCTTCAAGAGTGCATTCGCACATTGATGGTGACCCGGAACAGACTCTTTACGGTGATCTTTCCAGCGGTGCACAGAGCAGGGGATCGGATACGGGCGAATATGACAGTCCCTGGGATCCTTTGATCCAGTTTCCGCAATTATTAATGTCTTTTGGACCCTACGACATCCCCTTTGGCGAAGACGTGCGGATCGTGATTTTCGAAGCGGTGGGTTCCATTGACAGGCGGACGGCCATCGAGGCCGGAAGAAAATGGAGAGAAGGGACTCTCGAGCATGACGGGCTCACAGGTGACACAGCCAAAAATGCCATTGTGGCTTCGGGGAAGGACACGCTTTTTCAGATAGTCAACAGGGCGGAATGGGCATGGAAACACGGGCTCGGTTCCGTGCCTGATGGACCGGAATCTCCCAATCTTATCCTCAGAGCGGGTCCGGGTAAAGTCGAGCTGGAATGGTATTACGGAACTTACGGCGTGCACGACATCACTCCTCCCGAACCTGACGTGGATACCGGTGTTCAGGATTTTTCGGGGTACCGGATTTACAGGGCGGAAGAGATCTATACAAACCTGTACACCCTGATATGGGAATGCGGGGGGGAAAGCGGCATCCCGGTGGCGAACACGTATATGGACAGGGATGTGAAACGCGGAAAGAGCTATTACTATTTTGTGACAGCCTTTGACGATGGTTCTCAGAACACCGGACTTTATCCAGGGGAACCGGCCGAATCCAGCCATTTCAGCAACCGCAATTACCAGTTCGCGGCCGTACCATACGAAGGCGCACACACGGACATGGATTCGATCTATGTGGTCCCCAATCCCTTTCATTTCCAGGGACTGGAATACGGCGGATCTTTCGCTGATGACTATGTATTTGATACTGTCACAGGGGCAAGGCTCGAAGACCGCATCACCTTCGTGGGACTGCCGGCAAAAGCTGTGATCCGCATTTTCAGTCTGAGCGGAAACCTTGTTAAAACTCTGGAACACCCCAATCCTGACAACCGTCAGTCCATACCGGAGTCAGCGGATGAAATGTGGTTTCAGGTAACTGACAGCTGGCAGACCATCAAAAGCGGCGTGTATTTCTATCATGTGCAGGGATGGGACCTTGAAGGGAAGACTCTCGGGGATGCAACGGGCAAGTTCGTCGTGATTCGATGACAGGAGAGAAACAATGAGACGGATGTGCTTTCTGCTCGCAATAATGTGCCTTGTTCTCTTGGGGACACCCTCTTGGGCAAAGAAAAAGCGTGTCGGGCAGAGCGGTATGACCTATCTCGATATCAGCATGGGAGCAAGGGAGACCGCTATGGGAGATGCGGGTACGGCGTCTGTCAGGGGCATCAACGGTCTCTGGCACAATCCCGCAGCGCTGGCGGACATCAGCCATTTTGCCGTTGTTTTCAATCAGGTGACCTGGCTTGTGGATACCCGCCTGTACGGCACTGCAGCTGCCCTGCGTCTCGGAAACTGGGGTACTTTTGCAGTGGATCTGACATACATGGATCTCGGGGAGATCATGGGAACCCGGAGGGTGGACAAATCCCTGGATCCGAAGGGATTCGTACTGACCGGTGATATCGGGGTTGAGGATTATGCAATCGGTTTTTCCTATTCGAGAAGGATCAGTGACCGTTTCTGTATGGGTGTGAAGGTCAAGCGCCTTCATGAAAGTCTCGGGAACGCGTCGTATGTGATAGCCGAATATGAGGATCCGGATACCGGAGAAAAGATTCGTACAAGGG
>CAYXFJ010000232.1:3577-4802 GCA_964464265.1 uncultured bacterium | reverse complement strand
CCGTTTCGTGCTGTCGAACGGCCATGGCTCGATGTTGCTCTATGCGCTGCTGCACGACAGTAACCGCTTCCGCCGCTTGCGAATTGGAGCGGGGACGGGGTTCCAGGCGCTCACGCGCGACCGGATGCTCGGCTTCTACAAAAAAGCCCGGGGCCGGCGAGAGTCTGCACCTGGGTCTGGTCACCTACAATCTGGCCAAAGACTGGGATGTGGATACGATCATCAAGAACTGCACGGAAACAAAATTCGAAGCTGTCGAACTGCGAACCACCCACGCTCATAAAGTAGAAGTAGAACTGACCAAAGACCAGCGCATGGAGGTCAGGAAAAAGTTCGAAGACTCCCCGGTCAAACTGGCCAGTCTTGGCAGCGCTTTTGAATACAATTCACCGGATCCGGCTGTGCTGAAAAAGAACCTCGACGGCACGAAGGAATACATTCTTCTGGCACGGGACGTTGGAGCCGAAGGCGTGAAGGTCAGGCCCAACCGCCTTCATACAGACAAGGGGATACCCGCAGAGACCACTCTCAAACAGATCGGCGATTCCCTCAGGGCAGTGGGCGATTTTGGAAAGGAGAACGGGATCGAGATCCGCGTCGAAGTGCACGGCAATGAAACGAACCGTATTCCGAATTACAAAAAAATCATGGATTATGCGCACCATGACAATGTATTTGCCTGCTGGAATTCAAATGAAAGCGATCTGGAGGACGGCGGGCTGGAGTATAATTTCAACCTGCTCAAGGATAAGATACATTTTGTTCACATGAGGGACCTGTTCATGGAGGATTATCCCTGGCGTCAGCTTCTGGGACTGCTTAAGAGCGTGAATTACCAGGGATACTGCTGTGCGGAGCTGGGCCAGCCAAGCACTGATCCGCTCAGGATCATGAGGTATTACAGAGCGCTGTTTCTGGCGTATCAGGATTGAATGTAAAGCTGTTTCAGCTTCAGTGCGGGAGGCGCATGTGTGGCATCATCGATCTCATCGAAGAGATTGAAATGGTTTTGCTTAAAGCCCCCGCCTGTGCTTCCTGTACTGATCCGTAAGGACAGCTATAATGATGATCAGTCCGATGGCAATCTGCTGCCAGAAAGCGGAGATGTTGAGCAGATTGCAGCCATTCCTCAGAACGCCCATGATCAGCGCGCCTATCATGGCGCCAAGAACAGTCCCCTGCCCGCCGCTCAGGCTCGCACCGGCGATCACACAGGCCGCTATGA
>CAYXFJ010000232.1:0-3520 GCA_964464265.1 uncultured bacterium | reverse complement strand
CAATACCTGCCAGTCCGCATAAAAATCCGTTTATTGCATAGATTTTCAAAATATTCCTGTCGACGCGAATACCCGAAAGCCTGGCTGCCGTGACATTGCTGCCTATGGCAAATACATACCTTCCGAACGGGAGCCGTGTCAGAATCACATGGCCGATGAACGCCAGAAAAATAGCGATCAGAACAGGAATGGGTATGACATTGAAAAGCTTCCCTCCGCCCAGACTATTGAAACCTGCCGGAAGTCCGAAAACGGGCACGCCTCCGGTCAAAAGAAGGGAGAAACCCCTGGCAATGCCCATCATTCCGAGAGTTGCAATAAAAGGAGGCAAATGCCCCCAGGCGATCAGAAAACCGGAAACAGCACCGCACAGGGTTCCTGTCAGGAGACCGGTAATGACCGAAGGTAAAATTCCGATACCCGATGCCATCATCATGGTTGTCGCGATCCCGGATACTGCGAGAATGGATCCTACTGAAAGATCAATCCCCCCGGAAATGATCACCATCATCTGACCGATGGCCATAACAGCCACCACGGACATCTGTAATCCGATCGTGAAAAGATTCTCCACGGTCATAAAATAGGGAGACAGGACGCTCAGGACCACGGCCATGACGATAAGGCTCATGAAAGGAGCCAGACTGCGAAGCGGGTGTTTCGAGGTGACGTGAAAGCCGGATCTCATGCTGCTCCTTCCTGAACGGCTTCTTTATGAATGCGGGTGGCTGCCATCATAACCCTCTCCTCTGTGGCTTCACAGGACGAAAAAAGACCTGTTACCCGGCCCTGCTTCAGCACGAGGATACGGTCGCTCAAGGCCAGCAATTCCGGAAGTTCGGACGAGACCAGCAGGGTGGCAAGTCCCTGACCCGCGAATCCATGCATGAGGCTGTATATCTCCTCTTTTGCTCCTATATCGATGCCGCGGGTGGGATCATCCAGAAGCAAAATTCCGGGCTTGATTAGTAGCCATTTCGCCAGGACCACCTTCTGCTGATTTCCACCGCTCAATGTCCTGACGGGAGAATCCCGCCGGGGAACTTTGATCCTGAGGCTATCGAGGGACATGTCCACGAGCCGGTTCTCAAGAATCCGAACGATCAAACCCTGTTTTAAAACCTGTTTCAGGCTGGCTATGGTGATGTTCTCCCGGACAGAGAGATCCAGGAACAATCCTCCCTTTCTGTCTTCTGTGACCATCGCGAGCCCCAGTCCGACTGCATCACCGGGACTGTTCATGACCACAGGATTTCCGCCGATCATGATCCGTCCTGAAGCCACTTCTCCCGGAGGAGATCCGAAAAGTGTCATCAGAAGTTCGGTTCTCCCTGAACCCAGAAGACCTGCTATACCGAGTATCTCTCCCTTATAGAGCGAAAATGAAACATCCTTTAAAAGAAATCTTTCCTTCTGTGCCGGATGCTGTACGCTCAGGTTTTCAACAGAAAGGATTTCCTTCTCCACCCTGTGCTCTTCTTTTCTAAAAAACTGCTTTACGTCCCGCCCTACCATCCGGTTGACCACAGCCCTGGGATCCGTATCCCTGATAAGATCCTGCCCCACGACTTTCCCGTCCCGCAGTACGGTTACGCGGTGGGCTATCCTGAAAACCTCCTCGAGTTTGTGTGAAATATAGAGAACTGCAACACCTGATCCTTCCAGTCCCCGTATCACACTGAACAGCCGTTCTGTTTCCGTATCGTTCAGTGCTGAGGTCGGCTCGTCCATGATCAGTACTCTGGCATCCAGCGACAGAGCTCTGGCGATCTCGACTAGTTGCTGCTCTCCGATCCTCAGCTTACCGACCACCTCATCCACACCAATCGGTGCACCCAGCCTGTCCAGTTCTTTCTGAGCCACAGCTTTCATCCGCGGACGAACGATGAATCCGAAACGGTTTTTCGGTTCCCTCGCCATGGAGATGTTCTCTGCTACAGTGAGATGAGGAAAGAGATTGAGTTCCTGATGAATGATGGCGATACCCCGGACGCATGCATCACGCGTGTCCGAGAACTCCACACTTTCATCCTGTATGCGGATTTCTCCTTCATCCGGGGGGAACTCTCCGCTCATGATCTTCATCAGGGTGGATTTCCCGGCACCGTTCTCTCCGACTACAGCATGCACCTCGCCTGCATGAACTTCAAGGTCCACCCTGTCCAGGGCAAGAACACCCGGAAATCGTTTGGTGATGCCGTGCATGCTGAGAAAGGATTTTTCCATTCCGTTCACCCCTGCATGAACTGAAGCCGGGCTGTATGGATGACCGGGATAACGGTCACTTTAAATAGGAGAATAATGGATGTCTTTTCCGGAGGTCTTCTGACTGAGACTTTACCCCTCAAGAAACAATGGCAGGATATGCCTTTCGTACAGGTTAGCTGTCACCTGTTTAGCGATCACTTTTTCGTTTTTCTTGAGCGCTTCGGTATATCGTTTTCCCATTTCTGCA
This sequence comes from uncultured bacterium, assembly GCA_964464265.1. GTDB lineage: Bacteria > Zhuqueibacterota > QNDG01 > QNDG01 > DSAB01 > CAYXFJ01. Next base: position 1,065 of record CAYXFJ010000232.1, on the reverse strand, counting down.
GCGACCTTGTATCCCACATGGAGAAGCTGCCTGAAATGGGAGTTGTAATACCGGTCGCCCTCCACATGCCTGAGGGTCTTTGCGAAGCGGTTGCCGTCCCACCGGTCCACTTCATCCGGATCCGGAAGCCGGTCCGGATCTATATCGATGACAGTTTGATAGGGCTTGCACAGATCATCGAAACGGGAAAAAGCCTCTCTGTATATCGTCCTGGCTATCCTGAGCCCCCCGCCTCCAGCCTCTGCAAGGCCTATGAGCTCTTCCAGCCAGGTCGTACCCGCTGTTTTAAGGTGAACTCCCGTTTTCCACCTCTTCAGTGTATCCCGCATGGGAGTGTAAATGGAATATTTGTCGCTTCCGGAATGAACGCTCAGTTTCAGATCCCTGGGGAGAGAAAAGCTGTCCACCGCAAAACGGATCACAGCCACATCCTGCTCGAATTCCAGGGCAAATCTCGCCAGATCCCCCGAGTAATCCACTCCTTTATTGAAACGCCCTGTGAATTTCGGCGCTATGGTTCTTGCAGGTATCCCCTGCCTGGCAACTGCCCCCAGAATAAAAAAAAGTTCAACCGGCGTCTGCGGTTTATCTGTCTCGTCCATGGAGACTTCCACGAGGAAAGGTCTATCTTTCTTGTATTCGAGCACATGACGGTAGATCCGGCCTGCCTCCTCCACGGCGAAAAGGTATTTTCTGGCAATACGGATCAGACCGGACTGGTTCACGTCAAATTTCTGGGATATCCCCGGAATTTCGAACTGACCGGCAAAGGGACGGAAATATTTGACAAAGTCGTCAAGCTGTGCACTCTCTGCCTCTTTTCCGATAAAATCCGCCACATCCAGTGTAAAGAAATCGCTCGACTCCAGGAAGAGATCCACGGTCTTGAACCCGATATGGTCCGCATCCACGAAATAGGAATGCTCCCATCCGCAGGCCGCCACAGCTTCATCCGCTTCCCTGCGAACACTCATCGGTTCCGTACCGACAATCTGGTGTTCGCGGAAGGATTTGTTCCAGACCGGAGTGATCTCCCCTCCCGCCTCTTCTGCCTTGATCAGAGCA
>CAYXFJ010000231.1:0-4875 GCA_964464265.1 uncultured bacterium | reverse complement strand
TGATCGGTGAAGGATCCGGTATCGTGGTTCTGGAAGAACTGTCTCATGCCCTGAAACGGGGTGCGAAAATATATGCTGAGCTTGCAGGTATCGGTTTTACAGGCGATGCCTATCATATCACAGCTCCGCATCCTGAGGGGCTGGGTGCCATTGACTCGATGAATAGGGCAATCCAGGAAGCCGGGCTTGATCCCGAAGACATCGATTATATCAACGCACATGGAACTTCCACACCCCATAACGACAGGACAGAAACCCTGGCTGTAAAGAAGACATTCAAGGAGCATGCTAAAAAATTGTGTATCAGTTCGAACAAATCCATGATCGGACACCTGCTGGGAGCTTCAGGTGCGGTTGAGTTCATAGCTACAAGTTTAACAATTTTGAATGACATCGTTCCTCCCACCATCAACTACGAATTTCCGGATCCCGATTGCGATCTGGATTACGTTCCCAACACAGCCAGGGAGAAAAAAGTACGTGCAGCCCTGTCCAATTCGTTTGGATTCGGAGGGCACAATGTCACTCTCTGTCTGAAAAAATTTACGGGCGCATAGAGAAGATATCCGCGTGATGCTCCGGATTCACTTAAAAAACACTTTAGCATCTCTCGTTACAACCGGAAGAAACAGGAAAAGGGAATCGAATATGGATTCCCTTTATCGTACTATTGGCTATACGTTTCGCAGTCCGGATCTGCTCAGAAAAGCACTGACCCACAGATCGTCCATACAGAACGGGACGTCAAGGGATGCTTCAAATGAGCGTCTGGAGTTTCTGGGGGATTCCATACTTGGGATGGTCGTGTCCGGGATGCTGTACCACAGATACCCGGATAAAAGCGAGGGTCAGCTGACCATCACCAAATCCTACCTGGTTTCCAGAGAGAGACTGGCCTCCCACGCTGCTGAAATCAAGCTTGGAAAATACCTGATACTCGGTACCGGCGAGGACAGGTCAGGGGGGAGGGAAAGGGAATCGATACTTTCGGATGCTTACGAAGCCCTGATCGGAGCCCTGTTTCTGGATGGCGGATTGGAGCATGCCCGGGCGTTTATAGAAACGCATTCCCTGAAGGATGTAAAGTATCTGGAGAAGAAGACGGTATGTCAGAATTACAAAAGCCTGCTTCTGGAGTACATGCAGGGAACCGGTGAACAAGTCCCGGATTATGAGGTCTGCCGGGTAACGGGTCCGGACCATAACAAGGAATTTACAGTAGAGGTGCGTGTCAGGGGCAAGGTGCTGGGGAGTGGAAAGGGTTCAACGAAGAAAAAAGCTGAACAGGAAGCAGCCCGGTATGCTGCAGAGCATCTGGGACTGAACCTGGTTGAATAAACATCCATAGAGTACAAGGAGAAACGTCATGGATTACCTGTTGTCTGAAGAGCAGATCATGATACGGGACCTTGCCAGGCAGGTTGCCAGGGAAAAGATCGCTCCCATTGCTGCAAAATACGATGAAACAGGGGAGTTTCCCTGGGAGATCATGCAAATCCTTGGAGGGATGGATTTTTTCAGGCTTTACATAGATACTGCCTATGGAGGAATGGGCATGGGTACAATGGGCCTTGTTCTGGCCACAGAGGAACTTTCCAGGGCATGCGGCGGCATCGCTCTCGGTTTTGCTGCAACCGCACTTGGAACCATACCTATTCTTCTGGCCGGTAACGACGAGCAGAAAAAGAAGTTTCTGCCCGCGCTGTCCACAGGAAAGGCACTCGCAGCATTTGCTCTCACCGAACCTGAAGCGGGATCCGATGCTTCCAATATGAAGACAACAGCGAAAAAGGACGGGGATCAATACATACTGAACGGTGTGAAGCATTTTATTACCAATGGGAGCGTCGCCCGGTACTTTACGGTCATTGCCATGACCAGTCCTGCCCGCGGCAGCCGCGGAGCCACAGCCTTCATCGTTGAAAAGGGGACCCCGGGTTTCTCGCAGGGGAAAAAAGAAGAGAAGATGGGCATACGTGCCTCATCGACCACAGAATTGATTTTCGAGGACTGCCGGGTGCCCGGAGAAAATGTGCTGGGCAAGGAAGGCATGGGATTCTCCATCGCTCTCCAGACGCTGGACCGTTCACGTCCCGGTGTGGCAGCCCAGGCTCTGGGCATAGCTCAGGGGGCTCTGGATCATGCGGTGCGGTACAGCCGTCAGCGCAGTCAATTCGGACACTCCATTTCGAGCTTTCAGGGCATACAGTGGAAGCTGGCGGATATGGCCACCCGCGTCGAAGCGGCAAGGGCACTGACATACTCTGCAGCCAGAATGATCGATGCCGGGATCAAGGATATAGCCAAAGACTCTGCCATGTCCAAGCTTTATGCTTCGGATGTGGCGATGTTTGTGACCTCGGAAGCGGTGAGTATTTTCGGTGGCTACGGCTATATGAAAGAATACCCGGTCGAGAAATACATGAGAGATGCGAAGATCACACAGATCTATGAAGGAACCAACCATATACAGAGAAATATCATCGCCCGGCATCTCATCAAAGAGGCAGCGACAAAATAACGGGGAATTTTCGGAGTCAGGTGAGCCGATCAGAGGGGCATATTCATTCAATTTTGTTTGATGACCGGTAGAGGCAGGTGAGAAAACAGACAGTCAGCAATGAAAAGATCGGGATTGTCGGTGCAGGCAGAGTGGGTGAGGCGCTGTCCGTTCTGCTCCACGGAAAAGGATACGAAATCGTCTCGGTTGTCGATACAGACGCAGGGCGTGCAGAATCCGTGAGGAAAGCGTGCACAGGCCGGTCATCCTCATGCAGAGCTGCGGATATGCAACCGGATGCAAGTCTGATCCTGATCGCTGTGCCTGACCGGAATATCGCCGATGCCGGCAGTGATCTCACTCTCTGGAAAAACCGGGGTCCGGCAGTTATCGCGCATACTTCCGGCCTCCATTCCTCTGATATCATAGCTTTTTTGCGCAAACCAAATATCGGGATCGCCTCGTTCCATCCCTGTTTCCCTTTCGCAGACCGGCCCGGCAGCCTGAAAAATGTGGGATTCGCTATTGAAGGCGATACGGAAGCCTGTATGCGTCTGGAGAAAGTGGCGTTACGCCTCGGCGGAATCCCTTTTACCCTGACCGGGGAGCAAAAAATACCGTATCATGCAGCCTGTGTCATGATTTCCAACTTCATGACGGTTCTTGTCGGGAGCGCCGGAAGTCTTCTTCCATGGCTTGAGAATGGACTGAAACAGCAGATCTTTTTCCCGTTGCTGGAAACCACACTCAAGAACATTAAAAACCAGGGGCCGGAGAACGCGCTTACAGGTCCTGTGCTTCGCGGGGATGCCGGAACTGTAAACGATCATCTGGAATTTCTCGCACAGTATGCTCCTTCATTGGTTGACATCTATATTTCCCTGTCCAGACAGGCAGTCGAAATGGCTGTGAGAAGAGGACTGCACGATAGAAAGAGGCAGGAGCTGCTTGACATTCTGGACCGGTACGGGAAGCGTGAATGACAGGCGCAGATTATCACATACACACGGCGCGCTGCCATCATGCGACCGGAGATATGCCGTCCTATGTGCAGAAAGGAATAGAAAAGGGATTTTTGGAACTGGGTTTTTCCGATCATGCCCCTGCCGGGGAAGGCTTTGATCCGGATCACCGAATGACTCTGGATGAATTCCCCGGATATGTGAAAGAGATCGAAAGCCTGCGTGAAACGTACGGGGAGATTACCCTGCGTTTCGGGATGGAGGCGGATATCTATGACGGGTTTGAAGCGGCCATCCGCCGTCTGAAAAAGAAATTCAGGCCGGAATATACGATAGGCTCTGTTCACATCATTAACGGTATCTTTGTATTTTCCAGAGAGAATCATTCTCTTTTGCAGAATGAGATCCATGATTTCATAAAGGCCTATTTCACGATGGTGAGGAATGGACTCCGGTCCGGTCTCATCGATGTCATCGGTCATCTGGACGGGATCAAATGGATTTTCCCTCATGAAAAGGACCGCATCACAGACAGCGCATGCGCGCTGCTCAGGGATGTACGGGATGAAGGTCTGATACTTGAGCTTAACACGTCAGGCCTGAGGAAAAAACCGCTGGAAATGTATCCCTCGGCCGAACTGTTAAAGGAAGCGTTCAGCCTGAAAATTCCGGTCTGCTTCGGATCCGATGCCCATCATCCGGACGAGGTGGGAAGTCATTTCACAGCGGCAGATTCTCTGTTGCGTCAGGCCGGGTACAGGAAAAGCAGCAGGATCAATACACTGCAGGCTTACATTGCATAAAGGGCAGATCATGCCTTTTTTCCAGATCGGGAAACTCCCTCCGGAAATACTGGAAGGATATTTGAGTCAAATCCCCATTGAAGATGACCGCGTGGTGCTGGGACCCGGGCTCGGGATGGACGCTTCGGTCATCGATATGGGTGACAGGTATCTCGTGGCGACCATGGATCCTGTCACTTTTGCTGAAAAGCGCATTGGATGGTATGCTGTGAACGTTAATGCCAACGATGCGGCGGTCATGGGAGCGAAGCCCAGATGGTTTCTGGTTACCCTGCTTCTGCCTCAGGATCGTACGGACTCAAGGCTTGTGGATACGATTTTTAAAGACATACTCGATTCCTGCTTATCCCTCGGGATCACCCTGTGCGGGGGGCATACAGAGGTCACGGCAGGCCTTGAAAGGCCTCTTGTGATCGGTCAGATGCTGGGAGAGGCAGCGAAGGACAAACTTGTGACCCTGAAGCATGCGAGACCCGGAGACCGGATTCTGCTTGCTGGAAGTATCGCTGCAGAGGGAACAGCCCTTCTGGCCATGGAAAGGGAGCAGCTGCTCGTTAAAAAAGCGGGAAAGGGACCTGTGTCCCGGGCAATGGGATTTCTGGATAAACCC
>CAYXFJ010000230.1:0-4880 GCA_964464265.1 uncultured bacterium | reverse complement strand
ATAAAAATTTACCGCTTCCTGTCAGGGAGTAGAAAAATATGAATAAAAAGCGATATCTCCTGGCCGTTGGGGCTATTGAAGAGGACCAGTTCCTCCGTCTCACGCTCTCAAAATACCAGATTATTCTGATCCTTTCTTCCGTCGTTCTTATTTGCAGCGTTCTGGGCTTCGGGCTGGGAAGCCTTGTCCATGTATTCCGGATGGGAGCCTCCCAGGTGGTATTGAAGAATGAAAATGAACTTCTCCACAAGAATCTCGAGAGATTCGACCAGAAATTGAAGCGTGTACAGCACAGCCTGCGAATTCTGGAGGCCAGAAACGACCAGATCAGGACCACAGCCGGCCTCAAACCGCTTGAACAGGTGCCTCAAACCGCTTTTCTTCTCTCCAGTCTTGATGTGCGGCGTCCGAAGGACGAGACCCTGGAATGGAATCTGCTGGGGCTTATCCATGATATCGCAGCCACAAATGAAAATATGCTCGAACTGGAAAAGATAATCACCACTCACAGGCAGCAGATCGCTCATTATCCTTCGATTCGTCCTGTTGTTGGCGGGTGGGTATCCTCCGGATGCGGGGAAAGACTCGATCCTTTTACAGGCGAAAATGAGGATCATCCCGGGATCGATATTGCCATAAAACCCGGCAGCGAGGTTTACGCAGCCGCCGCAGGCGTGGTGAAGACTGCGAATCTCAATTACATCAAAAACAAGGGATACGGTAAGCACATCATCATAGACCATGGCTTCGGATACGAAACCCTGTACGGTCATCTCTCGGAAATCTACGTGAAGCAGGGGCAGAAAATCAAAAGATGGGACCTCATCGGTCTTTCAGGGAATACCGGCAAATCCACAGCTCCGCATATCCATTACGGAGTAGCCTACAACGGCGAAACCAGGGATCCCATGCATTTTCTGCTCCAGTAAGAGCTTTACGGGGAGCCCGGTTTCTTCTTGTGCTGACCCCCTGACTGCCCGGGAAAATAATCTTATTCAGGCTGTTCAGGGGATTACGAGAGGAAAATTCGTGCTGTCATCAAACAGCACCTGCTGGCTTTGAGAGACTGCTATCGAGCAGAAGGCTCTCAACCGTGATCAGCACATCGGATTTGAGACGGTTAAAGCCAATGTATTGATAGGCACGAATCCCCTCCGCTGCCGCACCATCCACATTCTCCATCCTGTCGTCAATAAAAACACATTCTGCAGGCAAGGATCCTGAAAGCTCCAGGGCTTTGCGGTATATTCGCGGATCCGGTTTGATAAGCCCTACTTCATGGGAATAAATCCGGATATCAAAAAAGTTGAGGAACGGATAATGCCTGTGGCAGTAGTCCATGTGAAATGCATTTGTATTGGAAACAAGAACCAGCCGGTACCGGGTTTTCAGCGCAGGGAGCAGATCAATCATACTCTGAACCGGTGAGAATAAATCCCCCCATACGGCCTTGAAAAAAGAATAGGAGAACCGCCCTCCGAGTGCATCCCGAATTTCCCGGTAAAATGATTCTGTGGTGATCTCTCCTCTTTCATAGCGAGAGGTCGCTTCTGAATGTACGATGATCTCCCGTATTTCATTCTCATTCAGGTGAGGCAGTACGGGTACAAGGCTGCACAGCAGACGGTATTCATGCACCTCGAGAAATACATTGCCAAGATCGAATATGACTGTTCTTATTCCTGCTGGAATGTGGACCTCCCTTGTTTTCAGGCTTCATATGCACTATTCTTGAACGATATTCCGCATACAGCAATTTAATGCAGGAAGGACATAAAAACAAGCTCCCCATACAGATTGCGGTGCCTGCTTTTCTGTCAAAAAAATTCCTGAGTACGAACGTCGCCCACAGGCCCCGGTCTGGATGATACCCCCGTATCACATTTCTTTTTCTTTATCTTCCCCGGACAGGTCCCTGAACATCCACTCTTTTCAGGTTGTTCGCAAACCAATTTTTCCCTATATTGGTTTTATCGTCAGATTGACAGATGCCCCTTTGCGGTCAGGATTTCATGGAAGATTTTTATAAAATTGGACTGCTCTTTGCCCTTGGAGTAATATCCTCTGTGATCAATGTCAACGCAGGCGGCGGATCCTCCCTTACACTCCCAGCTCTTATTTTTTTGGGACTTGAAAGTGCAGTGGCAAACGGGACCAACAGGATCGGTATACTTGTTCAGAATATATTCGCCATTTCCGCATTCAGGCGTGAAAAATTCCACGAATTCCGGAAAAGCCTTATTCTCTCCCTGTATACATTGCCTGGTGCTATAGCGGGCGCACTTGTTTCCGTCCGTCTCAGCAACGAAGCGTTCCAGCGGATACTGGGACTTGTCATGATCGGCATTGTTATCAGCATGCTGTTTTCCCAGCGCCGCGCAGGTGCCAGACAGACAGAATCCAAAGGCCAGTCGTGGCTGATCTACCCCGCGATGGTGGGCATTGGTTTTTTCGGCGGATTCATACAGGTTGGAGTGGGCTTTCTCCTCATGGCTTCCCTGTACCATCTCCTCCGGCTGGGACTGGTCCATGTCAATATGCACAAGGTATTCATCATTTTCATCTTTACGATACCGGCGCTGATCATTTTCATTGTGACAGGAAATATACACTGGGGATATGGAATTGCTCTTGCTGCAGGGACAGCACTGGGTGCGTGGTGGGGTGCAAAACTGGCCGTCAGGGGAGGCGAGAAGGTGATACGGTGTATCCTCGCTGTTGCCATAGTGATCATGGCACTGAAACTTTTAGGGCTTTATTGAGACCTCCGTAATATCAGCCTTATCCAACGTTGCACGAGACACGATAAAAAAGAATGACTTCTTCAGGTCCGTTGTAATGTTTCTCCGGGAGCCTTTTTCTTATTTGCATCCTGCGATCAATGGAAAAAGCACGTTTCCGGAACTGCCTGCTTCTCCATCCGGGGCATTTCAACTTCCAGTGCCAGCGCCCTCCCTCCGGTTTTTTGAAAGTAATCCAGCCGTACCGGATGAAAACCAGCCTCAAGCGCCAGGGAGCCGCTTTTTTCACGCGTTCCATGTATCCCGTCATTCAGAATCTCTGTGCCCGCTATCTCCAGAAAACTGCCGTCGTCCGAAATGAGGTGAAATGTATACACGCCGGTTTGCGGAGCCTTGAAGAACCCCGAAAATCTCAGGCCGAAATTTTGTTCCTGCCGGATGCCTTCAAGACTTATACTTTCTTTTATCCAGCGCCGTCCGGCAGAAAGAGAATCGAAGGACGGGAGCCTGTCCCAGCTTCCTTCGTACAGGAATGCTGACAATCCGGATCTCACGCTCCCGGCACTCAGGGCTTTTACCGGCTTTACCTTCTTCAGCTCCATCTCAGACACAGAACTCTTTTCCTTTTTCCAGAATGCGCGGGCTTTCAGTGTTGTACTTTTCCTGACATGGAACGGCTTTTTGTAAAGGGACGAACGGCTATCAGGAATTGTCCCATCAAGAGTGTGACGGATTTCAGGTTCACCTTCCTGCGGAAGAAAACGGACTTCCAGGGAATCGATGAAGAGACCGGTGTTCGATGCCAGCTGCGGCGAAAAATGGCCTTCATGAATCCGCGATGCGAATTCCGGATCGATCTTGAGAATCTCCCTGTCGTAAGTCATGAGGCCGTTATTTTCGCTCTCTATATCCGAGATCTGAGTGTAAACCGCTGCACTGAGACCGGGACGTTCGATGAACGGTAAAAGCTGTCTGTAAAGGGATTCATAACGGATAGCAAGTCCCTCAAAATCCTGGAGCAGGTCGTATCCCCAGCCTTCCGGATTCCAAGCATGCCCTTTTACATTGAAGCCCAATCCGCCGAACTCTCCAAGCACCGCCGCCCGAACAGGTTCAGGATCTGGTGATTTGGGATCCGGATAGGAATGTATATCGCTCACATCTCCGGCACCGTTGTCCGTCCAGCCGCTGGCATGATTGACCAGACGCGCCGGATCCATATTTTTGATCCAGGCAGCGATGCGCGGTGCATCGTACTGTCCCCAGCCCTCGTTGAAAGGAACCCACATGATGATGGAAGGATGATTGAACAGGTTTTGTATGACATGTTTCAGTTCGAACTCGAATTGCATTTTGTCCTGATCGGTGACGTTCTTCCCGCTGGGCATATCCTGCCAGACCATTAAACCCAGCCTGTCACACCAGTAATACCAGCGGTCCGGTTCCACCTTGACATGCTTGCGGACCATGTTGAATCCCATTTTCTTCATGAATTCAACATCAAATCGCAGCGCATCATCGGAAGGGGCTGTATAGAGGCCGTCAGGCCAGAAACCCTGATCCAGGGGACCCAGCTGAAATACGAATTTTCCGTTCAGCAGGATGCGTGTGATCCCTTTCTCATCTTTTCCAATGGAAATATCCCTCATTGCAAAATAGCTTTCAACTCTGTCCGTATGGGAATCTTTGTCTCCGAGCAGGATCTCGAGGTCGTAAAGGAAGGGTGAATCAGGTGTCCAGGGTATGAGAGAGTCCAGTTTGAGCTCTATTCTCTCTCCGCATCTGCCCGATGCCTCTCCTGCAGCTCTCCGCTTTGCTTTTGTAAGAAGAGTGACGGGGATCCTTTCCCCTGTATTGCTCGTGACCTCCACCCACAGGCTCCTCCTGTCAAGATCCGGGATGAGTTTGAAATTCTGGATATAGGTTTCAGGAACAGGCTCCAGCCATACAGTACGCCAGATTCCGCTTGTCGGAGTGTACCATATTCCCCGAGGGTTCAGTCTCTGCTTGCCCGCAGGCTGGGCACCCTGATCACTGGGATCCCACACCCTGAGGATCAAATCCTGTTTACTCCCGTCCCTCAGCTGGTCAGTGATATCGATGGTGAAAGAATCGTATCCTCCATAATGGATCCCTGCT
>CAYXFJ010000229.1:0-4910 GCA_964464265.1 uncultured bacterium | reverse complement strand
GATTCTCTGTACTGAACATTATGACGGAACATGCCCGCGAAAAAACGGCCAGCTCAACGTATCCTTTTTCCTGCAGGATATCCGCCGGATCAAATATTCAATATAGGAAAAGGGAAGTTACCGAGTCAAGGGATATTCATACAGGGTAACCCGTGTTGGTATCCTCTGCCGGGATGGGAAGTCTTGCACCTGCCGGTGAAATCCTGCCTGCTTTGCCATGATGTGACATCCAGGAACTGACCTTAATCCTCTTTACTGCTCGAAAGAGCGCATAGCCTCGAGCAGGGCCGTCTCCATCGGAGGATCGCCCATCCAGTGCCCCGCTCTTTCGACTATGACCAGAGTGGATTTCGGCAGCAGCCTGTGCAGCCTGTAGGCCGTTACTGGAGGACAGATCATGTCATACCGGCCATTCACCAGAACGACCGGTATGTCTTTCAGCCTGCCCGCATCACGGAACAACTGCCCCTCTTCAAGAAAACAGCGGTTGGCCATATAGTGGTTTTCAAACAGGGCGAAAGTATACACAACCTCCGGCGGATAGTGTTCGAGTGTGCTGACCTCTGCATCCTTCACTTCCAGAGCAGAGATCTTGTACTCGTAACGGTTCCAGATCATGCTGATCTTCGCTTTTTCTTCAGGACTGCCGTTTTGAATGCGGTCCAGCAGGATCCCGGGTAAATAGCCATCCCCTTTGCGGAGAGGTTCCAGTAAACTCTCATAGACTTCAGGAAAAAAGGGGCGTACGCCGCCGTGGTAGAAAAAATCGATCTCTTCTTTCGTGGCTGTAAATATCCCTCTCAGGACCATGCCCAGGACACACCCGGGATAAGTTTCCCCGTAGGCAAGCGCCAGGGTAGATCCCCAGGATCCTCCAAAAAGAAGGATACGGTCCAGTCCGAGATGATCCCTCAATTTCTCAATATCTTCCACTAGATGCGCCGTGGTATTTTCACGCAGTTCGGATTGAGGCCGCGATTTACCCGCGCCTCTCTGGTCGAAGAGCACGATCAGGAATTTTTCCGGATTGAAGAAGCGCCTCATATAAGGAGAGCAGCTCCCTCCCGGTCCGCCGTGCAGTACAAATACCGGTTTTCCTTCTGGATTCCCGCAAAGCTCATAGTAAATCTCGTGGATATCCGAGACCTTCAAAAAGCCGGTACGGAAAGGTTCTATTTCCGGCCAGAGATCGGTTTTTCCGGATGAGGCCGAACAGAGAACACACACAGCGCACAGAACCAGTGCGCCGCTTATCCAGTATTTTTTCATGATTCTCTCCTGTAAAAAAACGTAAGAGCCTGCTCTGCTTTCCCCGCGCTTTCCACGCTTACTTTCAGAAGAAGATGAACCTTTTTTTACGCTTTTCTTGCATTTGCCCGGACTGAATCTTTTGCAGACACAAGGCCAGCTCTCTTCTGAACCGGTTCACATCTTCATTTACACTTTCCATGATCTCTCTTGCACGATGAAAATCCAGGATCTGCACATTGACAAGCTCCGGTTTGATGTATATCTCAGGTTTGCAGGTCCTGATATGATCCCGCACTATGGCGTCTCCCAGGATCTGGAATGTATTCATGACGCTTTCGAACATGGAAGGCACCTGTTTCCTGTCAGGAACAGAGGTCCCCGAGACATCGATCGCGATGAGAAGATCACAGGCATCTCTGATCACACTCATGGGCAAAGGATTCACGGTGCCGCCATCAATCAAAACCCTTCCCTTCTCTTCTACCGGTTCGAATAGACCGGGTATGGATATGCTGGCGCGAATGGCTGGCAGGAGGTCTCCGCTTTGAAAAACGACCTGGCTTCTGTTCCAGAAATCAGTGGCCACGATAGCCAGTGGAAATCTCAGCTTTTCGAATGTTTTTACCGGAAGCTGCTTGTCCAGAAATTCCATGACCGCCTTTCCCTTCAAAAGACCTGAAGTACTGAGAATGGACAGGTCGAACAACCGGCCGAATGTGAGCAATCCCAGATCGAGGGCGATTTCCTTTATCTCATCACCGGACAATCCGCCGGCATATACAGCTCCGATCAGCGATCCTATGCTCGATCCGGAGATCACAGCCGGCTTTATTCCCATCTCATCGAGAACCCTGATGAACTCGATCTGGCATAATCCTCTTGCCCCTCCGGCACCCAGCGCAAGACCGACCCTTACCATTTATCTGCCTCCTTCATGCAAAATAGCCCCTACGCGGGTGGATACAGGATTTTAAGGTTGTTGTGTCCTTTATCAAAAGGCACATCACTGATCTGCCACCCTCATCACGCTAAAATAGCCAGCGGGTAGTGCAAAGTCAAGCGCTTTTCAGCTTGCTTTTATGCAGCCGATTCATTACTATTTTATACGGTTCAGCTATTTAGAATCATAAAGACTGTTACTGGATAAACCATGCATCGTGCATTCAAGCTCCTGTTAATCGCCCTGATGATCATCGTGACCGCTGTATTCGGTCTGGGATACTGGGGATTTCATCTGGTCAACCGCTCGCTTCCTGTTATCGAGGGTGAAATACAGATGCAGTCCATCTCCCGCGGCGTGGAAGTTTTCCGGGACGGTTATCATGTCCCGCACATCATTGCCGGGGACGAGAGGGAGCTCTTTCTCGCTCAGGCGTATGTCACTGCCCAGGACAGGCTGTGGCAGATGGATCTCTGGCGCAGGATGGCACGCGGAAGACTTTCCGAGATCCTCGGTCCCTCCATGGCTAAGCAGGACAGGTTCATGCTCCAGCTGGGTATAGGAGAGTGGGCTGACCGGTCTGTTCCGTTTCTGTCCGCAGATTCCAGGCGAATTTTTGAAACGTATGCGAATGGGGTCAATCTCTTTATCGAAGAGAACAGCAAGCGCCTGCCGGTCGAGTTTCTTCTGCTCGATTATACACCCGGACCCTGGCAGGCTTCCGACTGTCTCAGTATCCTGCGCCTGTACGGCTGGTATGCTTCCGCATCCTGGAAAAGTGAGCTTGTACTGGGCGCTCTTATTGAGAAGACAGGCCTTGAAAGGGCTCTCGAATACTTTCCGGGCATGGATAAAACCGTCTGCGATGCCTGGCCTCACTCGCCTTTCCTTTCTCTTTTTCAAGAACTCAAACCTTTATGGGATCAGCAGATCTTTCCTGAAAGTGTTTACGGTTGTTCGGGGGTTGTGGTTTCCGGAAGCCGTTCGGTGACAGGATATCCTGTCCTCGCTTTCGATCCCCTTCACACATTGAACATACCTGCACTCTGGTACGAGATCCATCTCGCCGGGAGCGGCATGAACGTGGCCGGATTGTCCATCCCGGGAGTTCCCCTGGTCTACAGCGGCCTGAATGACAGAATTGCATGGTGTCTTCTTCCAGTCCCTGCACACGACACGGATCTGATCGTGGAAATTGCGGGAACGGACTCTCTTACGTACCGGACAAAAGACCGTTACAGATCAATAAAGAAAAGTGAATCTTCCATTCCTGTAAGGAATCAGACCGCACAGAAAGTGAGCCTGCTCGAGACTCATCACGGACCCGTCATAGGGAGCATGAGCGGAACATCTCCAGCATTTGTCAGTTTACGCTGGACCGGACACCGCTTCAGTGATGAAGGGCTGGCACTCTACAGGATCAACCGCGCATCGGACCGGGAAATGTTCTCCGGGGCACTGGCCCTGTTCCATGTCCCGGCTCAGAACGCGCTGTTCGCGGACAGGCAAAACCATATCGGGTATTATCTTGCAGGCGGCCGGCCCGGAAGAGCAGGATATTCGTTCCCTGTCCCTGGATGGGATGAAAAAGGGGATGTTCTTTCACGCTTCTCAGATCTTTTCTCCATTGAAGATCCTCCGGAAGGGTATTGTATTGCACCGGAACAAACAGGACTGTATCCGGCAGATATCCGCTATCAGGAAAAACGGACCAAAGAGCTGATATCCGGAACCGGTTCCCTGTCTGTATCCGACCTGAAACGCTTTCAATCCGACATCACGAACCTGTATGCCCTGGATATGCTCAAATACACGCTCCCCGTACTTCAGCGCTCAGGGTGGGACGACTGGCTGGCACATGGAATTGAAAAATTATCCCGCTGGTCCGGCCAGATGAAGGAAGGAAGCAGTGAAGCGGTTATTTTCGAGACATTTCTCGACCGGCTTTTAGTCCATGCTTTTCAGGACAGTCTCGGCGATCTTTTCCTTGCTTACAAAACACTGCATCCTGTCCCGTATGAGGCATTGCTCCTGAAGGTGAAAGATACCGCTTCCGCTGGCAGCCCGGCCGGCGGAAATCCCGGGCAGTGGATCCTGAACAGCTATGCGGAAGCCTTGACGGAACTCAGGGAAAAATTCGGAACGAACATGGAGAAATGGAGCTGGGGACAGCTGCACCCGTTCGAGATCAGTCACCTTCTGGGAGGGCAGCCTATTTTAAGAAAAACCCTCAGTCTCGGCCCTTTCCACACGGGCGGATCTTCGCTCACCCTGAAAAGCACCGGGTTCCCCGGGGAACGGTTCCTCAGATACTGGTCGGAAAGTGCGCGGATGATCGTGGATCTTGAGAATCCTGATAATAGCATTTCAATCATTCCTGCAGGCCAGTCCGGCCAGCCTCTGGACGAGCACTATCGCGACCAGCTTCAGCTCTATCTGAGAAACCTCTACCATCCAAACCTGATGGACACTGTCAAAGTCAGGAATTCCGGACTGAAAATAGTGCATCTCTTGCCGGTGAGCGCCCATGAGTGAATCTTCCCCGCTAATCACGGATATGAAACCCGGCGAACATGTAACCGGTTTTTTTGCAGTCAGGAGCCTGGAGCTGAAAACCAGACGGGACGGCAGCCTGTACCTTTCGATAGTACTGGGAGACAGGTCCGGAAGAATACCGGCAACCCTGTGGGAAAACGCTCAAGAAACGTATGAAGCCTTG
>CAYXFJ010000228.1:0-4930 GCA_964464265.1 uncultured bacterium | reverse complement strand
TTGTAGGTAAATGTGAATCCTGCTTTGATCTGATGATGCTGTGTGATCTGACTGGTCAGATCAGCTGAAACGGTCATCGTCTGCGTAGCGCTCAGATCGGAAGACCGTTCACCGCGCAGGTCGTACAGGTTGAGGATGTCACGGTTGTCTCCCTGCTGATAGGTCCAGCCTTTGGGAGACTCGTCCAGCCAGATGGAACCGACCTGATAGACCTCTCCAAGATCTCTCAGACGGACATTCCCGTACTGGGTGTATCTGAAATTACCAAAGGTTAGCTTGACTTCATAGAACGTCTTGGGATTCAGGATGTGGGTCCATGTGCCGTTCAGGATCGCCGTATAGATCCCCTTGGGGACCAGGTACCCGTCGCGGTTGAACACTGCCCGCTGGCCTTCCATCATGCTCATACCCGCCAGCTGACTTTTTCCGTCCAGTCCATCGCGGGGTTCAGGATCGCCTATATTGAAGCTCCCGGCATCCTGATAGGTCCCGTTCAAGGTCAGCTTCATATTGTTAGTGAAGTTGAAGATCAGTTTGCCCTGAGTTGTATTATACCCGTAGACGCTGCCTTCCGGCGTGGCATGGGGATACATGGAGTTTTCATTCAAATGGGACAGCATGAATGTGACATTATTCCCTGTAAAAGGTACGGGACCGCCGAACGTCACATCCCCGATCAAATCTCCCCTGTATCCGTAATGATTGAAAGGATCATTGTGAATCGACCAGCTGTTGTAGAGCTCGTCAACCGTGCCGAAGGATTCCTCATTGTAAAGGACATTGCCGTTCTGATCTTCGGAGCGGTGCTGCCAGCGATAGATTTCAAAAGCTTCCTCTGCGGTCAGCGTCTGATCTTTAAACTTATTCGCTGAAGCCCATGCGGTCCAGCCTATGAAATCGGCCTTGCCGTTACCGTCACGGTCCTCTGCCGGATTTCCATCATTCCAGGCATAACGGCCGTAATCCCACCAGTTCCTGTCTGAATAAATGTACGGACCGAAGTGCTTGAGTCCGGGATGCCCGGGATCGTCCCCTCCCCAGAGCGGACTGTACCGGGTTTCCAGGTTGAGGAAGTACTTGCTGCCCGGACTCCGGTTCACGATATTGACCACACCGGAACGGGCGTTCCCGTACTCGGCATTGAATGCGCCGGTAAGCACCTGAACTTCCTGCACAGCCGTCATACTGACCTGGTCAAGCCCCCGGTCCATGCGCTCATTGCGCATGTCCACGCCATCCACATACACAGAGATTTCGCGGCTGTCGGATCCCCGGATGGTGATTCCCTGTGAATTCTGACCGACACCGGCCTGGGTTTGCAGTGCATCGGTTATGCGAAACGCAGCCGGAATTTCTTCGATAGTCTTGGCGTCAACCGAAAGCTGAGTAAAGGACACGTCCATATTGACCACTTCACGCTCCGCAACAACGGTCACGGTCCCGCCCACATCCAGAACAGTGGCTTCCAGCGAGAAATCCAGAGGAGTGGTGTTATCAATAATAATCGCCACATCTGTTTTTCTTAAGGACGTGTATCCCATATAGTCAGCACGGACCATATAGGTGCCGGGAGGGATATTGAGTATGAAGTAATTACCGTTTATATCCGTTGCAGCGCCATAACTCGTATTCTCAATGACAATATTCACGCCAGTAAGCGGTTCTCCAGACTTGAGATCAACGACCTTGCCGGAGATCTTGCCAGTTATACCGGCATACAGCCCTGTCATAGAAAATGCGAGCGCCAAGGCCAAAAGAAGAAATATGTGTAGACCTTTCCTTTCTTTCATTGAATTTTCCTCCCATTTTTTCCTCTATCGATCCGTAATGGACAGGATACAATTCGTTCCGACGATAAAGGAGTCCAGGGGTTCAAATGTCTGAGTCATTAAAAGGATGAATTTGGAATACAGAAACCACAACTTGTTGAACGTTTCACCTCCTTTCAATAACCATTTTCTTTGTCCGGTTGATTTCCGGTTGTCTGCCTCCTTTCAAGGACTATCATCTTCTGCAATTCACAATTCCTGACAAACCACCTCCTTTCAACCTGAAATGATAGAAATTAAGAACCTGTCTGGATTATTAAGATATTATTAAAAATTAATCGAATGTTCATTATAAATTTTCGATCCATAAAGGACGATCAGGCCGTTTAATTTTTTTCTTATTAAATATTCGTTACAAGAACTAGTAACAGGTAAGTTGCCGATTCCAACCAAAGATGAAAATAGTATTCCTGGCTGTTACCAAAAATCGGATTTTGAAAACGTAAAACGACTATCTTTCCCGCACAGATAATCATTTGTCCGGCATGCAGTATTTTATTCTGTATTTAATTGAATTCATTCTGGGATGATTGAAAATAAAGTTCATGCTAACTGACGAACCTGTTTTATTATACAAAAACAAAATCGTATTGTCAATCAAATTCTAAAAAATCATAGAGAATAAAGTAGTTGATTAAGGATTATTCAGATATTATATTTATCTTCATATTGAAAGTTCTCAAATATCGGGTCGGATTGTGGAAAATACATCCGTAAAAAACATATCCGTCATTGTCCCTGTATATAACGAAGTTAAAACCATCCGGGAAATCATCCGCCGTATACATTCTGTGAGTTTCGTATCTGAAATCATTGTCGTGGACGATGGTTCAACAGATGGTACGCGTGAGGAACTGGCGGCATTAAATCATCCAGGAATAAAACTGCTCTTTCACGAATGGAACATGGGTAAAGGGGCTGCAATCCGTAAAGCCATAAAGGAATTGACCCATGATTTCGTGGTTATCCAGGACGCGGACCTCGAATACGATCCGAGTGAATATTCGAAATTGTTGAAACCTTTTCTGGATCAGAACGCCGATGTGGTTTACGGATCCCGTTTTATGGGCGATGAGCCCCATCGGGTACTCTATTTCTGGCATATGGTGGGAAACAAGCTTATAACCACTCTTTCAAATATGATGACCAATCTCAACTTATCTGATGTTGAAACCGGTTTTAAGATGTTCAGAACAAAAGTGATTCAATCCCTGGACCTCAAAGAAAACCGGTTCGGTTTTGAAATCGAAGTAACTTCAAAAGTGGCCCAGAAAAATTGTGTCATATATGAAACGGGAATTTCGTACAGCGGCCGTACCTACGGGGAAGGGAAAAAGATCACCTGGAAAGATGGTTTTGTATCGCTATGGTGTATCATCAAATACAATGTCTTCAGGAGATTAAAATGAGAAAAGAAACAGGACATATCGGAAGAAGAGAATTCGTTCTGAAGGGATCCCAGTTCGCCATTGCATCATCAGTACTCGGTTCAACAAAATGGACTCCTTCCCGTGATGGAAAAATCCAGAAAAGCGGGAAACAGGAACCTCAATTCATCATCGATTCCCATATACACTGCGGAGGCACAGAAGAATGGGTCAGGGACATGGTGAAGATCTATGGTTCCAGAAAAGTGATGGCATGTGTACTGACATGGATAAAAGATCTGGATCTGATGAAAAATGCAATCTCATCATATCCGGACATTTTTATCGGTTACGGGAGAGTCAGTCTGGATGATCCGAACGCTGTACGGGAAATCGAGCAGTTCAAAAAGGAAGGATTTGTGGGCATGAAATTCCACACCCCTCAAAAAAATTATGATGATCCTTCCTATTACCAGGTTTACAGGATATGCGAAGAATACGGTTTACTGATGATTTTTCATACAGGTATCTCCAGCCGTCCCCTGACCGATAAACCTTCATACAGTTCGTCCTCACGGATGCGCCCCATGTACCTGGACACTCTCTGCCGTTTGTGCCCGAGGGCGACATTTCAGGGCGCCCATCTTGGAAATCCCTGGTACGAGGAAGCTGCAGAAGCAGCGCGCTGGAATCCGAACCTGTATTTCGACGTCACAGGATCCACCCTCTTGAAATTCATTAAACTCAACCGCATGTACAGAATGAAAGAGATTCTCTGGTGGTCCAGCGATGAAGGCGAAGAGAATCCCCATACACTGCGCGAAGGTCCCGGTGCGTGGGAGCATATCGTGTTCGGCACGGATGAAAAACCGACAGGTCTCGAGGCAAATATCATGCGGTTCCAGACCATGCTGGACGCGAATAACGTGCCCCTGCCCGTGCAGGAGAAAATGTGGGGATTGACAATAGCCAGATTACTGAAACTCGATCCCAAAACCCGCAGATTCATTCAATAAAAAATTTTATAATTACAGGAAGCGTTCCCTGGCGAGGCGGGCCATGATCCTGGCCTGCCCTTCGCCCAGACGTCCCTTTAACTCTCCGAACAACTCTTCTTCCGTCATGCGGAGTGTCATCTCCTTGAGAACATTGTCCTGGGCTTTGAAAGCGTCCATGGTGACCTTTTCAGGATCCAGGAGAGCGTAAAGGTTCTCTTTCAGTTCGGTCTCTATCTCCTTTGCATCCGGTTTGCCGATCCGGTTTTCGAACTCGAAGGGATCTTCTTTAACATTGAACAGCAGGTCATCATACCAGGAGAAATGAATGTATTTCCAGTCTCCTTTTCGGATCATAAAGGATCCGGTACAATTGCCTTCAGAATGCGTTTCGCTGAAAGCAAAACCAGGATGATCACCCTTCTTCCCGTTCATCATGGGTACCAGGGAATGTCCCCGCAATTCCGCAGGCCTTGCCAGTCCCGCCATTTCCAGCATAGTCGCTGCAAGATCCACATGGCCCACAGACTGATCGATTCGCATACCCCGGGGAATTCCCGGACCTGTCATGACAAGAGGAACCCGTGCTGCCACATCGAAAAGATTGTTCTTCAGCCAGAGCCCGTGCTCGCCCAGGGATTCTCCGTGGTCAGACGTATAAATAAACACGATGTTCTTCAATTGGCCTGTTTTATCGAGCGCATCCCACAGCATTCCAATGTACTCATCCAGCTCCGTG
>CAYXFJ010000227.1:0-4968 GCA_964464265.1 uncultured bacterium | reverse complement strand
TTCTTTCGGCCAGAATTGTCGCGGATCAGGGTATAGAGGTTCTCGGCATCTACTTCCTGTTCCGTTATGCTGTTCTGGATGTCGAAGGAAAAGAGAAGGAGCTTGGAAGG
This sequence comes from uncultured bacterium, assembly GCA_964464265.1. Lineage (GTDB taxonomy): Bacteria > Zhuqueibacterota > QNDG01 > QNDG01 > DSAB01 > CAYXFJ01. Next base: position 4,858 of record CAYXFJ010000227.1, on the reverse strand, counting down.
CTTTTTCAAGAGGCCGGAATCCCCTTTATCATGGATGATATCACAGAGGATTTTATGCCTGTACTCAGGCAGCCTGAGCACGGTTATGGATCAGGAATAAATCCCTGCATCGACTGCCATCTCTTCATGCTGAAAAGAGCTGCAAAATGGATGGACAGGGGGTACGATTTTCTCATTACAGGTGAAGTGGTGGGGCAGAGGCCTATGTCCCAGACCAGACCAACTCTTTTTCATATAGACAGGGTCTCCGGACTGAGGGGCTGGATACTGCGGCCGTTGTCCGCCAGACTTCTGCCCGTTACCGTTCCTGAGGAAAGAAAATGGATCGATCGTGAAAAGTTGTACGGTTTTTCAGGACGCTCCCGAAAAGAACAAATAGCGTTGGCCAGGAAAATGGGCATTACCGGATATCCCCAGCCTGGCGGTGGATGCGTGCTTACAGAACCCGGTTTTTCAAAAAGAGCGAAAGTCTATATGGAAAACAGGGGAAGCCAGGCACTTACATCGGATAATCTCAAGCTGTTCCGTTTCGGACGCCATCTCTGGCCCAGGAAGGATCTCCATGTGATAGTAGGGCGCAATGAAAATGACAACCGAATGCTTGAACAGTTTATAAAGGGAAGGTGGGTATTCCGGATGGCAGATACCCATAAAAGTCCTCTTGTACTCGCAGAGGGTATCAGTATGGAAGGAGACATTGATCTTATTGCACGGATTACGGCTCGTTATGGCAAGCCTTCCCCGTCCGGTGAATCCCGGGTGCACTATGAAGGGGAGAATGGTAAGGGAGAAATCACTGTGGTCCCGGTCGATGAATCGCAGCTGGCCCTCTGGCGGTTATAGGACAAAAGGAACAGATGAATGACAAAAACGGTTGATTTTGAGCGGGTTTTTAACTATATTAGAATCATATTACATAATATGATCCCATCAGAAGGAGGAATGAGTGGCTCATAAGATCACCGAAGAGTGTATTAACTGCGGTGCCTGTATTTCGGAATGTGCTGTTGAGGCAATCAGCGAAGGAGAGGAGATCAGCATGATCGATCCGGAAAAATGTACGGATTGTGGCACCTGCGTTGAAGTTTGTCCTGTAGAAGCGATTGTTCAGGCTTGAGCCTGTTCATACTCATTTACTGAAAAAGTTGATTCCGGCAGGGCTTCGGCTCTGCCTTTTCTTTGTTCAATGAAAGAATGCCGTCCATGATTAAAAGAGTTCTGACTATCGCGGGATCTGATTCGGGAGGGGGAGCAGGGATACAGGCTGATCTAAAAACATTCACCGCTTTCGGTGTTTTCGGGATGTCTGTTATTACGGCTGTGACTGCACAAAACAGCACAGGAGTAACCGGCATTGAAGGCATTTCACCGGACATGATCAGAAAACAGTTCCTTGCTGTTTATTCGGATATGGGCGTGGATGCCGCGAAGACCGGAATGCTATGGAGCAGGGAAATTATTATCATTGTTTCGGGACTTCTCAAAGAAAATCCTGTCTTGCATGTGGTCGTGGATCCTGTGATGGTATCCAAGTCGGGAGATCGCCTGCTCGATCCCCATGCAATACAGGCATTACGGCATCATCTGATCCCTCTGGCCACGCTCGTCACACCGAACCTGCCGGAGGCGGAAGTACTGGCCGATATTTCAGTAAGATCTGTCCGGGACATGAAAGAGGCAGCGAAAAAGATATATGGAATGGGATGTCAGGCTGTTCTGATAAAGGGCGGGCATAGAAGAAACGACGCCATGGATATTCTTTTTAATGGATCATCATTTGAGGAATTCCCGGCACCCCGAATCCGTACTGTAAATACGCATGGAACCGGGTGCACCTATTCCTCTGCTATTGCTGCACTGCTCAGCCTGGGGAATCCGATGGCTCTCGCTGTTTCCCTGGCAAAGAATTAGGTGACTGAGCCCATCCGGCAGTCGTTCTCCATAGGCAGAGGAAACGGTCCGCTCAATCATATGATAGAAGCGGCCGGGAAAGTGAATAATGACAACAGGTAGACCGAAACTGCTCCTGCATTGCTGCTGCGCACCGTGCACTCCGGTACCTGCCGGGGAATTGCTCGTTTCCCGGGAGGTTTTACTTTTCTTCTACAATCCCAATATAGAGCCTGAAGAAGAATATCGTGCGAGGTTGAATGAAATCGCATTTCATGCACAGAACAAGGGATATCCGCTGGTGGAAGGTCCTTACGAAAACGGGCTTTGGACGGAACGTATTCACGGGATGGAACATGAACCGGAAGGTGGATTGCGCTGCGAAGCGTGTTTCCGTATGAGACTGGAAAAAACAGCTGAAGAAGCTGTAAAGCAGGGATGTGACGAATACTGTACCACTCTTTCAATAAGCCCTCATAAAAATGCGGCACTTATCAACCGGATCGGAAAGGAAATCGAATGTAAACTCGGTATCCGTTTTATCGAAGCTGATTTCAAGAAAAAGGATGGATTCAGGAAAAGTTGTGAGATCAGTAAAAAAGAAAAGTTTTACAGGCAGGACTATTGCGGCTGTCTGTTCAGCCGGAGGCACCCTAGACAGCCAGACCCATAATAATTACCTTTTTCAAAATAGAGAATAAAAGACATGTCATTCACAGAATTCTTTCAGTCCGATTTATTCAAGTGGGGGGTTCTTCCCGCGTTGATATTTATTGCCAGGATTTTTGATGTGACTATTGGAACCATAAGGATTGTTGCGGTGTCCAAAGGTAATAAAATTCTGGCACCGTTTCTGGGATTCTTCGAAGTTCTGGTCTGGTTGCTGGCCATTGGGCAGATCATGCAGAACCTGAGCAATCCGCTGTGCTATATCGCTTATGCAGGAGGTTTTTCTCTGGGAAATTATATAGGGATAAAGATCGAAGAGAGAATGGCGCTGGGAAAATTCGTGATCCGTGTCATCACCCAGAAAAAAGCGGACAAATTGATAAACGTACTGAGAAAAAGGGGATACGGCGTCACCAGTCTGGATGCAGAGGGAGTGGAGGGGTATGTGAACATCATATTGATGGTAGCCGAGAGGGGGGACTTACAGGATATCCTCGAAAAAATAAACATGTACAATCCGAATGCCTTCTATACCGTAGAAGATACCCGTATGGTAAAATACGGTATTTTCCCGCAGAAAAATTTGATAAGAAGAAGCTTTGCCCTCAGACCACTCATCAATACCAGATTCCGGTTTCGGCAGTGGTTTCGAGGGGGGAAAAAAGACAAATAAATGTGTATCCGGCAATGTCTGCCGGTGTTATTCCTCCAGACGAATGAATTCGATCCTGCGGTTTTTCTCCCGGCCTTCAGATGATTTATTTGACGAAATCGGATTGGCTTCCCCGTAGCCGATCGCCTTCAGACGATTCGAACCGATTCCCCTGGTGACCAGATATTCTCTGACGGATTCAGCTCTGGATTGAGAAAGTTTCAGGTTCGACGCTGCGCTGCCAACATCGTCCGTATAACCCCGTATCTCCAGCCTGACATCTGAATGAATCACAAGGGACTCATATACCGTGTCCAGAACTCTTTTGGCGTTTTCTGTCAGCGCCGCCTTTCCTGTTGCGAATGTCACTCCGGTAAGGATCAATTTGCTATCTTCGAAACTGATGGTTTGTGCAGGCTGTACCCGGAGAGTGGCATCCATGGGAATTTCATCCGGACAGCCATCTTCATCCTCATAACCGTTCACGGTTTCTGCCTGATCGGGGCAGTTATCTTTTGCATCCGGAATCCCATCCCCATCATTGTCGAAATCAGGACACCCATCCTCGTCCTGGTATCCGTCCATATCTTCAGCCTGATTGGGACATTTATCCAGAGAATCCGGAATCCCGTCACCATCATTATCAGTATCAGGAACCCCGTCTGAATCCTCAAAGCCGTCTCTATCCTCAGCATCCATAGGCGCATTATCCCTATCATCCGGAATCCCGTCACCGTCATTATCGAGATCGGGAGCACCATCCTCATCCTGAAAACCGTCAAAATCTTCCGCCTGATAAGGATCGGCATCGTATTTATCCTCTATTCCGTCTTTATCCCTGTCAATAAATCCGCCAAACGAGAAGTTGAGCCCGCGCCGGACTTCGACCGCACCGGAATTCGGATCTCCTGTTCCAATATTATCCTTGCTCTGGCCGAGCCAGTGCGCATAACGGAGGCCGAGATCAAATGCGGTCCTGTCCGAAATGTAGAATTGAGCACCCACCTGGCTCAGAAGTGTGATATTGAATTTCCGGCCGTATTCCGATTCACCTGATTCCGGGATCGGAAACCATTTGTCTTCACCTGCAAGCCTTCTCAGATTCCAGAAAACCACTCCCGCTCCGAATGCAAAATAGGGATTCAACCTGCTCTTTGAAAATGGATGTATTCTGATCTTATAATCGAAAGGATAGATATATGTCCTGTATCCGCCGGCGACTTTAAAGTAGGAATCCGGGTCTCTCGGGCGTACCCAGCCTAATCCGCCTGATAACTCGCCTGCTACATAATCGGAAAAAAAGTAATGCAGATTCAAACCGCTCATATAACTGATGACACATTGATCATCAGTTCCACCAACAAGTTTGATACCTCCTGCCCAGGGACCGAAACCATAATGGCCCGTAGCGGGCTGGGCATAGGAGACAGAGAGTGTCAGTAATAAAAAAGATACACCCACAGCCAGTCTATATGCAGTCTTCATATTCCCCTCCTTTTTTTACATTAGAAAAATGTAAGGAAAACATAAACATGAATCAAGCACTATTTAAAAAAAGGACTGGGACAAAAAAATCCCCCGACAGGATCTATCGTAGTGATATCACTGCCCGTCGGGGGCGCCTTAGGGGGCTTTCGTATAATGTTC
>CAYXFJ010000226.1:0-4976 GCA_964464265.1 uncultured bacterium | reverse complement strand
CAAGTCAGCTGGCATCCGTGGAAGTCGTGAAGGCTATCACTCCGGATATGGATGGTGATGCCATCGGTGGATCCATCAATCTGGTGACGAGAAGCCCGTTTGATGCAGTTGGAACACACTTCAGTCTTTCCGGAGGTCCCGGATATGCCCAGCTCGACGGCAAGCTCATTGGTGAAGGAAAATTTAATTTCAGCACCCAGTTTGGAGCAAATAAGGCCCTCGGATGGGAATTCAATGCGAACTATGACACACAGGAACGCGGTACGGACGGCATGGAATTCTCGTTCGCTGAAAAATCGGACGTGAACGGAAACCCAATACCGTTCGCACTGGATGAATTCGACCTGAGAAACTACAGACGGACGAAAACACGTTACGGTTTCGGAACCGGATTTGAATTCAAGCCCAATGAAAATCATTCCTGGTTCATCAGGGGCCTCTACAGCCGCCTCAATGACGAGCAGGCGCGTGGAAGGTGGCGTGTACGCGTGGGCAGCGGCAATTACCTTACTCCGGACGGCACGCTCACCGAGAGATCAAGATTTGCTACTTCAAACGAATACCGTACGGAACAGTTGTCCAATATTCAGCTTTCCCTGGGCGGCGCTCATCATCTCAAGGGTGTGAAGGTGGATTATACAGGAGCTTTCAGCTTTGCCAATGAGGAGCATCCGGATCAGATAGCTGCCGAATTTGCACTGGATTCCAGAGTCAACCTTGCTCTTGACCTGGATACACCGAAGTATCCGAAATGGACGGTAACCAATAAGGATACAGGTTATGAGTACGATCCTGCCCATTATACCCTCGATCAGATGGATTACCGGGAGACCTATGCCAGGAACTGGAAGTACATGGGATCTTTGAATCTGCAGATGCCATTCGGGGCTCATATGCTGAAAGGCGGTCTCAAATACCAGAGGGACAAGAAGAACAGGGATGAGGACCGCTGGAGGCTCAGATGGAGAGGCGATAAAGTGACCATGGACACCTGGACCGGAGATGAAAAGGACGAGAAGTTCATGAACGATAATTACGTCATGGGTCCCGAGGTCAGCAAGGACAAGCTGTTCCAGTTCTTTGATGACAATATAGACAAGGAAGGCGGTCTGGAGCGCGAATTGAGATTTTGGGATTCCGAAGGTCAGCACTACCTGGACTTTGAGGACATCATTGCCTATTACCTGATGACGACTCTGAATGTGAACAAATTTCAATTTCTGCTCGGTGTCCGTCATGAGTTCACGATCGGTGACTATCAGGGTACCGTTCTTGAACTGGACAACGATGGCAACATGGCCAGTTTAAAAGATTCGACAGTGGAGAAGAAATACAATAATTTCCTGCCCATGGCTCATGTTAACTGGAAGTTGAGCCCTATGACCAACGTGCGTTTTGCCTTTACGAGCACTATAGCGCGACCTAACTGGTGGAATGTGACACCCTATTTCTATTTGGAACCGGGTGACGAGGCAATGGAAATGGGAAATCCCGACCTGAAGCCCACCACATCCATGAATCTTGATTTTATGTTCGAACATTATTTCCAGAAGGTCGGAGTGGCTGCAGCCGGTTTCTTCTACAAGGACCTCAAGGACATCATCTATGAGCAGGAAAGCAAGGTGGTCGGCGGCGTATACGACGATTACGAACTGGTCATGGCCATCAACGGCGGAGATGCAAAACTCCTGGGATTCGAACTTGCCTGGAACCAGGAACTTTCCTTTCTGCCGGGATTCCTCAGCGGATTCGGGATCTATACAAACTACACCCATACCTGGGCGAATACACAGATTACTGACCGCGAAGGATTTCTGCCAGGTCAGGCAGGAGATGTGGGCAACTTCTCCGTCTACTATGAAAAGTACGGTTTCTCGGTACGGTTCAGCGCCATGTATGAGGATAAGTACCTCACCGTTATCGGCAAGAACGAGGACTGGGACCGGTGGCAGGATAAGCACCTGCAGTACGATTTTTCCGCCACCTACGATGTATTCCCCTGGATGCAGGTCTATGTCAACGGTGTGAATCTGAGCAATGTACCTTCGCTGGAATACTGGGGCATTGCGAACCGGCCCAGGGTGCATGAGTTTTACAGCTGGTGGCTGAAGGGTGGTATCAAGATCACACGGTAATTACCGGTGGTGATTTTTTGTGTGGTTGATTTTAATTCTGTTTCACGGACGGCATGGCAGGATTGCCATGCCGTCCGGATTATTAAAGCAATATGTTGAAAAACAGCAGGACCATCTGATCACTCAGGAACGTACAGGTTCCAATTGGAGGATGGATTTATGAAAGCATTAAAAATCTGTACCTATTTGGCATCACTGCTCTTTTTATGCATGACGGCCGGGACACCGGCACAAACGATACAGATATCCCCGGACGATACACTTTATTTTGGACATATCCCGGAGGGGAAATCTGCTGAAAGAAAGGTTTCGGTCTTTAATCTCAGCAATCCAAAACTGAACATCAGTGATTTCAGGATCGAGGGAACGGATGCTGCCTGCTTTACATTGCTGAACGATCCGGGTACGGTGTCACTGGGTTTGCTCGTAAAGTTCATACTGGAAGTTCAGTTTATACCTGCAGGGGAAGGCTTTTTCACAGCCAGACTGATCATCGAGAGCAATGCAGCCTCAAGCCCGGATGATGTCGTTCTGGCAGGATACGGAACGAGTCTGAAATCGGGATTTATCGCGTTTGAACGTATTTTCGGTGGAACCCAAAACGATGGTTCCGGCTCCGTGAGGGTCACCTCCGACGGAGGATTCATCATAGGCGGGAGCACAAGGCAGGAGGACAGGTACTATAACGATGCCGAACTTATCAAGCTGGACCGGTACGGACAGATGGAATGGCGCCAGGTCTACGGGATCGAGGATTGGAGTGAATCCTTTGGAGAAACCATACCCACAGCAGACGGGGGTTATATAGCAGTCGGAAGTAAAGAACATTCAGAAATGCATCTGCCTCCGGATATCTGGATTGTAAAAACTGACGCGACAGGAGAAGCTGTTTGGGAATTTGAATTCGGAGATAATGAGAACGATGGAGCAGGCCATGTTCTTCAAACCGCAGACGGTGGGTATCTGGTCTCAGGATCTTATCAGCATGATTCAGCTCAGAGGCAGGATTCGGACGCGCTTCTGATCAAACTGAACGCGGATGGCAGCCTGGCATGGGAAAAGAAATACGGAGGAACGGGGGGGGGAGAGGGTGCGGGTACCCTTTTGCAAACTGCGGATGGTGGATTTCTTTTTTGCGGTTCTACTTCGAGCTACGGTGCCGGCGAGTGGGATGTGTATCTGGTGAAGGTCAGTGCTGTTGGAAATGAAGAGTGGTACAAAACATACGGTGGAACTGACTGGGACAACGGGGGAAGAATAATCCGCACTGCGGATGGAGGGTATCTTCTCGGCGGATGGACCGCCAATTTCGGTGTGCAGGCCAGGGATTTTTATATCATCAAAACCGACTCTGCAGGCAACGAGCAGTGGCATAAAACCTATGGGGATGTCCATAAAGATCATCTCGGCGACTTTATCGAGACGGACGATGGGGGATATCTGATCGCGGGGAGCATGGAGAATACATTTTTTACAAACGAATGGCGCACGGATGCCTGGATTTTTAAAATCGATGGTTCCGGTAACGAGGTATGGAGCAGGACTTTCGGAGGGATTCAGGACGAAGGATTCAACTGCATCCGCGAAACCGATGACGAAGGTTATGTTGTCAGCGGCGGGGCCAACAGCTACAAAAACAACAGTGAGCATTATCTGTTGAAGATCAGTGGAGATGGTCAGATTACCGATGTTCTCAAGGAAAGGGAGCCTCTGCCCGATTCCTATATCCTGTTTCAGAATTATCCGAACCCCTTTAACGCTCATACCGTGATCCGGTATTCTATCCCCGAAGACACTCATGTCACGATTGATCTGTGCACTATTCAGGGCCGGCATGTCAGGACACTGGTCAGTGAGGATCAGTCAGCCGGGCCTCATGCAGTTACGTGGTCTGCCCATGATCTTCCTTCGGGGATTTATTTTTATAAACTCGAGGCAGGCGGTTTGTCTCAAACGAAACGGTTGCTCCTGCTCAAATAAACGCGAGAAAAATCCCGGCCATTGCTCTGTTCACAGGGGAATGGCCGTTAATGTCGCAATTTAAAAAATGGATAAGGCAAAATATGAAAGAAAAATATGCAGGAGTGGTCGTACCCATGGTCACTCCGTTTACAGAAGACGGCAAACTGGATACACAGTCTGCCATACGTATAGTGAATCATTTATGCAAAGCGGGAACCATCCCGTTTGTTCTGGGAACCACGGGTGAGTCTGCTTCAATACCCGATAAAATGAAAATTGAGCTCGTCAAAACCACTATGAAACATGTACACAAAGGGACAACTGTTTTTGCGGGCGTTTCGAATAACTGCTTCGAAACCAGTATTTCTCTGGCCGGAGAATTTTCTGAGTGCGGAATGAATGCAGTGGTGGCTCATCTGCCATCCTATTTTCCATTATCAGCAGATCAGATGCAGAAGTATTTTGAAACTCTCGCAGACAAATCCCCGCTGCCTGTCATCATGTACAATATTCTCAGTACTACGCATATGTCCATTCCCCTGAGCGTGGTTGAAAAGCTCAGTCATCACCCGAATATCGCGGGTATGAAAGATTCGGAACGAGATCTGGACAGAATGAAGCAGCTGGCCAAAATGTTTTCCGGGAGGCCTGATTTCTGTATCATGTGCGGCTGGACCCTGCAGTCATATTCCACCCTGTCCATGGGATTCGATGGGATTGTTCCCAATCCGGCAAATGCCGATCCGCAACTGTTTCAGGATCTTTACAATTTTATGGTGACCGGCAATCGGACGGAAGCGGAAAAGCTTCAGAAGAAAGTCGATGAGATGGCGGCCATCTTTCAGAAAGACCGGATCCTGAGTTCCATACTTGCTGCCC
>CAYXFJ010000225.1:0-5034 GCA_964464265.1 uncultured bacterium | reverse complement strand
TACAGGAAAAATCGAGATGGGACAGGGGATCATCACCTCCCTTGCCCAGATGCTGGCTGAGGAACTCGAAGTACAGTTCGCCTCCGTTAAAATGATCATGGGAGACACGGCCCTGTGTCCTTATGATATGGGAACATTCGGCTCGAGAAGCACCAAGTATTTCGGTCCTCCTTTACGCCGTGCGGCAGCTGCAGCGAAAGGTGTCCTTTTAGACATCGCCTCCGAAACACTTCAAATACCCACGGACCGCCTGTATGCTGAAAACGGTTTCATCATCAGCAGGGACAATCCCGGAAAGAGGCTTTCCTACGGCCAGATCACAAAGGGAAAAAAGATAGAACGGGTACTCGGGCGTGAAATGGTTACTAAACCTCTGTCCGATCATGTGATCAGCGGCAAACCTCTGCTTCGTTCGGACAGCCTGGAAAAAGTAACAGGAAAAGCTTTATTTACCGGAGATATGCGTCTGCCGGGTATGCTTTATGCCAGGGTACTGCGGCCTCCCGCCCATGATTCAAAACTGATATCCGCGGATCTTTCAGCCGCACAGGAGATTCCAGGAGTAAAGGTGATTCAGGACGGGGACTTCATCGCCGTACTTCACGAGCATCCTGAAACTGCTGAAAAAGCCCTGAACCTCATCAAAGCTTCGTACGAAACACCAGAATCGGATCTGGACAATACCACTATCTTTGAACATCTGGAGAGATCGGCAGGCAATGAAGACACGGTTGTGGAAAAAGGGATGATCGATGAAGGCAAAAAACTCACCAGCCTTTCTTTCGAAAACACCTACCTCAACCATTATATAGCCCATGCGCCCATCGAGACCCATACAGCTCTCGCCCGGATCGAAGATGGTGAAGTCACGATATGGGCTTCAGCCCAGGGACCGTTCCGCGTGCGGGATTCGGTGGCAGAGGCTTTGGGTGTTTCCTCTGAAAAAGTACGCGTGATCACGCCCTTTGTGGGAGGAGGATTCGGTGGAAAAAACTTTTCCCTTCAGGCGACAGAGGCCGCAAGGCTTGCGAAGCTCGCCGGCTGTCCTGTGCAGGTGGCATGGAGCCGGAAGGAGGAATTCTTCTACGACACTTTCAGGCCGGCAGCTGTGATCAAGGGGAGATCCGGGATCGACGGGACCGGAAAAATCGTATACTGGAGCTTCGATGTGCTTTTTGCAGGGACCCGCAGCTCTGAACCGATTTATGATATCCCTTACCAGAGGGTCATATCCCGGGGATCCAGAAGAGAGGTAAGATCCCATCCGTTCGGCACGGGTGCATGGAGAGGACCTGGCAGCAATTCGAACGTGTTTGCCATGGAATCCCAGACCGATATCATGGCCAGGGCAGCAGGAATGGATCCTCTCTCATTCCGCATGCATAACCTGACCGATGCGAGGATGCAGCGGGTGCTCAGGGCTGCAGCTGATAAGTTTGGAAAACCCTTTACAAAATCACCGAGCGGTAAAGGTTATGGGATAGCCTGCACCAACTATCTCAATACGTATGTGGCCACACTGGCTCAAGTAAAGGTCGATAAAAAAAGCGGAAATGTGAAAGTGGAACGCGTCATATGCGCGCAGGACACAGGTGAGGTGATCAATCCTCAGGGTGTCAGAATCCAGATCGAAGGCTGCATCACGATGGGGATCGGTTACTGTCTGACCGAAGAGATCAGGTTCAGAGGCGGCCGGGTACTTGATGAGAATTTCGATACTTACGAGATACCCCGGTTTTCGTGGACGCCTGTGATCGAAACGGTCCTCATAGACAATCCCGATCTCGCTCCGCAGGGATGCGGCGAGCCCGCAGTCACCACCATGGGAGCTGTCATAGCCAATGCCATATATGATGCAACCGGAGCCAGACTGTTTGTGCTTCCCATGACACCTGAGCGGATCAGAGCTGCGACAGGCTGATATTGTATTACTCATTTTCAGATAGGAGAAAAAAATATGTCCGGTAAAAAAGAAGTTCTGTCAGAGAATAACAGGGGCGGTACGGAGAACAGGAACCAATACAATCCTTTTGAGATCGCCCTGCGCCGTTTCGATACAGCAGCCAAGCATCTGGATCTGGATCATAATATACTGCAGCAGATGAGACTGCCCGAGCGGGAATTGACTGTCAATTTTCCTGTGAAAATGCGGGATGGCAACTTTAAAATGTTTACCGGATACCGTGTTCAGCACAGTACTGCAAGGGGACCTGCAAAAGGAGGTCTTCGGTATCATCCTTCAGTGACCCTCGATGAAGTGCGGGCTCTTGCCAGCTGGATGACGTGGAAATGTGCTGTGGTCAACATTCCTTTTGGTGGTGCAAAGGGAGGAATTATCTGTAATCCGAAAGAAATGATAAAACCGGAACTCGAAAATATGACACGGCGCTATACAACGGAAATTGCCAATATCATCGGACCTCAGCGGGACATACCTGCTCCGGACGTTTATACGGACAAACAGACAATGGCCTGGATGATGGATACATATTCCATGGCCAAAGGATACAGTGAGCCTGGTGTCGTTACAGGTAAACCGCTCTCCATTGGAGGATCTGAGGGCAGAGAAGAAGCCACAGCGAGAGGATGCGTTTACGTTATCCAGAAGGCATCCCATTATCTGAATCTTGATTTAAAAAACGCCCGGGTTTCTGTCCAGGGATTCGGAAACGCAGGATCCATCGTTGCACGTCTTCTTCATGATGAATACGACTGCAAGATCATTTCTATTTCTGACTCAAAAGGAGCCATTCTCAATGATAAGGGACTGGATCCGCACCAGGTCATCGAACACAAACAAAAAACCGGCTCTGTAGTGAATTATATGAACTCGGAATCCATATCCCAGGAAGACACTTTAACTATGGATTGTGATATTCTGATTCCTGCAGCCCTGGAGAATTCCATAACCAGAGAGATCGCATCGAAGGTCAAAGCCAGAATTATCGCTGAAGCAGCGAACGGTCCGACAGTTCCCGAAGCGGACGAAATTCTTATCAGGAATGGAAAATTCATCCTACCGGATATTCTGGCTAATGCAGGGGGTGTCACAGTGTCCTATTTCGAATGGGTTCAAAACAACTACGGTTACTTCTGGAAAATAGACCTGGTCAATTCCCGGCTGAAGGATATCATGGTTTCATCTTTTGAACATATGCAGAATATTGTACGCAAATACAAAGTCGATACCCGTTGCGCAGCATACATCATGGCCATCAACCGGGTGCACGAAGCCACCCAGTACCGGGGAATATATCCATAAGAGAGGATTACGAATTCTGTTTAGCGCAGAACTCGAATAAGACCAGGAGTCCAGAACCCGATCAACTTGTACGCATTCGTCCAGATGACGGTCCGTTCCTTGTCATCTCCGCACGGAAGAATAATGATCTTATCCTCGGTCAATTTCATCATGCGCCATTGATCGGTATTCTGGGCAAATCCGCCTGTTTCCGTCTGTACGATCCGGTGTCCTCCCGGAAAAGGGACCGATTCGGTCACATTCGAATGCCCGTGTCCGACCATCAGGGCTTTGATGTTTTTATTTTCATTCAGAACTCTCAGGAAGCCATCAGAACATGTGGTGGAATCGATGATAAGGCTTGTTCTTGATGTGAACGTCCTGCCATCCTTATTGTTGTCGGGAAAAGGAATATATTTGTGCATGAACACAACTACCGGATCGGTTCCCGCCTGACGCACCTGATGCTCCATCCAGTTTAGCTGCGCCTGATCGACCACAGCTCCACTCCTGTAAGCATACCCGTTATCAAGGAAAAGAAAATGGTAACGGGTACGTCCGACCTGAAAAAGACGGGCGTAATAGGTTCCTGACTGAAAGCAGGGTATGTTTCTGATCCAGGCTGCCCGTGCCTGCTCTGCGCAGGTCTGAAAAGACCTGATTTCACCCGGTGCTTCAACCCAGTAGCTGGAAATATCATGATTCCCCAGTATCATATACAGAGGGACCGGGCATTCAGGCCAGAGCGAAGCGAACTGCTCGATCTGTGTCTCCAGAAATCTGCCATCCGGTCTCGCCGCTTCGAAATAATCGGTCAGATCTCCTGTAATCACGACGGCATCTGCATCGTAACGTACGGGGACAGAATGGAAAAATTGGATCAGTTTGCTGAATCCGTCACCATAATGAACCCGTCTTTCCATAAAAAGGGGATGATACCCCGTGAGGTTGCACACATGGGTATCCGAGATCAATATGATTTTCAGAGTATCAGGAGACGCACAGAAAGACTCGTCACCATCGAAAAAAGTGAACATCAAAACAAAAAGCAGGATCATGCCCGGAAGGATTCTTATCCTGTATCTCATAGGATTCTCCAATTCAAGTGTCCGCAGAAATTTATATTTTTCCAGTTTATCTCATTCCAGTCTCATAAAATCCCAGTACTGCCTCTCCGGCACGCAGGGACAACTTCTGTGCCAGGAAATTTTTTCACAATTATTTAGGATGGCTATTTCCTCACCCTTCTCGGAGATGCAGCTTTGGATGCATCTTTAATTGGCTGAACCTTGGCCGGGCCGATCCTTACGGGTGCTCTTTTCTTGAATACCGTTGATTTGCGGGGTACATAATGGACCTTTGTGACATTCCTGATCCTGCCTGTTTTTGTCACAACGAACGCGTTCCCTGAACGGTATTTCACAACACGGGTTTTGTATGCAGGGACTGTGACAACACGATACGGTTTCCACCAGCGCGGAAAGAATCCCCAGTAAAACCGGGAACGGTACGGGTGGTAACCGGGTCTGTACATCCGTACGAGAATGGGCCAGGTATGTATGCGCACCACAGCGGGTACGATGTAGTAATCAGGTCCGTACAGTTCTTCATCGCCGTGGACCTGCATGTTGTAATCCTCTTCGCTTTTTTCCACCTCGATCGTTGCCACATCCTGAAATTCATCTTTTCCGAGCTGGGCCTGGAGAATGATAATATGAGTATCTTCCGCCGTTTCCTCAAGAATCCGGATATAATCCACTTCTCCATCTTCATTGAGGTCAAGATTGTTCACG
>CAYXFJ010000224.1:0-5174 GCA_964464265.1 uncultured bacterium | reverse complement strand
CGGTTTGAGTTTCATCACGGGTTATCAACCGCTTACCGGAGTGATAGCCCTTGCGCTCTTTTTCCTGCCGGTGACTTTGATGATGCACAATTTTTGGACTGTGCAAGATCCTGAGGCCAGAATCGGACAGCTGGCCAATTTTACCAAAAACATGGCATTACTGCGATCTGCCCTTATGTTTCTGGCGATTTCCACACCCTGGCCCTATAGCTTTGGAGGGTAATTCAAAATCAGGATTTGAATACCTGGACCTGCCGGATTTGAAGACTGACCGCAGGACAAGGTGTTCTTTCCCCTCATACATGAACAGGTCTCACAGTACCTTCCTAGGAGCTATGGTTTTGAATAAGGAAGCACCTTATGAACCGAACAGCAATATTACTGATGTACATTAACCGGATGCAGATTTTTAAATTACTTTTAGTACACGTTTTGTTTTCATCAGCAGCAGCTTCTGATCCCGGCACATTCTTACTGCAGACACGGCAGCGTGTAAATCCAACCGGACAAGGCGGGAATGAAGAGGTTTCGTTCAGGACAGTGGAATGGGATCCGCATAAGACAGCCATCATCATTTGTGATATGTGGGACAAGCACTGGTGCGCCGGCGCTACTGCCCGCGTGGCAGAAATGGCTCCCCGGATGAACCGGTTCATTTCTAATGCCCGGGACATGGGAGTTCTTATCGTACACTGTCCCAGCAGCTGCATGGAAGTTTACAAGGAACACCCGGCACGGATACTTGCACGAAACGCACCCCAGACCAACCTGCCGGTCTTTCTTAAAAAATGGAATCGAGGAGGACTGCCTTCCGAAGAAGGAGTAGTATGGCCGATCGATCAGACGGACGGAGGTTGTGATTGCCAGCCGAAATGTCCGGTTGGTCAGCCATGGAAACGCCAGATCGAGACCATCGAAATCAGCGAAAAAGATGCCATAAGCGATTCGGGTCTGGAGATAGCAGGCCTTTTTGTAAAGCGTTGCATTGATAACGTGATGCTGGTCGGTGTACATACTAACATGTGTGTCATTGGCAGATCGTTTGGTTTGCGAAATATGGTTCAACTTGGAAAGAACGTGGTTCTTGTCCGGGATCTGACAGACACCATGTACAATTCCCGCATGTGGCCATACGTACCGCATGTCCGCGGTACAGAATTAATTGTGGAATACATCGAAAAGTACGTCTGTCCTACAATTACAAGCAGCAGCCTGCCGGGCGGCAGCGACTTCCAATTCAAGTAACAATATCTGCCGTTTACCGGGGACGTTCATGAACGGTTTATTTCCCCCTCAGGATGTGATTTAATATGATTCATTTTTACGATCGTGATCAGGTGATTAGAAATTTTCTCCCCTGCGCCTCCAGATTGTACGCGTTATTTCCTATGCGCCCCAGTTCCAGGCATCGGGGAAATTCACCAGATCAGCGATCTTTATCCTCGCTCCGGTCTGGATCGATTCCCGGGCCGCAATTCCAATCAGGCTCGACATCACACCGGCACGGCTCCCGGCTTTTAAACCAGTGGGATCTTCCACACCGGGTTTGAACATGAGATCCTTCAGACTGGCATCCGAACCTCCGTGTTCGCCCTCCCCGCTGCTGATGGTCCACGTACGAGTCTCTTTGAAGCTCTCCGTAAATCTGTATTCCGCTTCCTGATCCACTTCCCAGGGCTGACTCAGGTAACGGCGTACATCCAGCCGGCCGTTCTGCCCGTTAAAAGCGATTACCTGTCCTTCATAAGGCATATAGGCATTCAGAGTGTAGCACAGGATTACCCCATTGTTGTATCTCACCTCCACAGTCATCGCATCGTAGGTGTCGATATCATTGTCCCAGACACACCCGTCCCTCATATAGCCGTCCTCATCTTCGCAGTTCACATACATCTCCATCATTCCCCGGCTCTTCGTGATATCCCAGAAGAACTTGCACTGCCTGGTGAAAGCACAACTCCGGCAGTTGCGGGCCCGAAACGGATTGTTGCCGCCGTAAAATCCGACTCTGCCGAATGCGTGTACCTCCACAGGCTCGGCATCGAGCCACCAGTTCATCTGATCGAAATGATGGGACGCTTTATGACATAAAAGAGTCCCTGAAAAGCGGGCCTTTCCGTGCCATCGGCGGAAATAGCTGGCACCATGATCGATGTCCAGGAATTCATGAAATTCGGCAGAGATTATTTTTCCCAGCTCACCCGACAGAATCACCCTTTTTATCTCTTTTGAATAGTTACCATGGCGCGCATTGAAGGTCGTTGTCACGTGCTGACCGGTCGCTTTTTCCGTATCCAGAAGCAGCTGGCACTGTTCGGCGTCTGTGGCAAGCGGCTTCTCGGATATCACGTTACATCCCAGGTTCATAGCACGGACCGCATAGGGCACATGGAAACAGTCTGGCGTGGTGATGATCACGGTGTCGGGTTTCATTTCTTTAATCATTCTGTCAAAATTACCTGCAAGATATTCTTTCGCGTTGATCCTGATCAGTTTATTGGCGAGAGCCAGACGTTTCGGATTGATATCACATACAGCCACCATTTTCAGATAGTCGCTGTATGACCGAACCAGGTTTCTGCCCCACATTCCGGTTCCTCTGTTCCCTGTTCCCACGAGCGCGACTTTGAGCTTCTTTCCATTGCCCGTATTTGCCCGGCTCTCCCCGCCCAGCGCTCCCATTACCGAAACGCCTGCAATCATCCTGGCACCCCGGTCCAGAAAAGCCCTCCGGTCTATTCCCTCTGCTGTCTCTTTCATCTGGAACCCTCCTGAAAGGTAAGATCATGATTTATAGAGATTCAGAAAATGATACACCTGATCCTGTTTATCCTCCAATTTCAATATCAATCCCGTTTTAAAACCCGGCTTCTTGCCTCTTTAACCCAGCTTTCGTATATCAGCCTGTCTTTGTATTCCATCCAATCATCTTCACTGAAAACAAACAACATGTCCCTTGGAAGACCCGGAACATCAATCCCTAATGCATAGGTGCCTCCTTCCCGCTTTTCAGTGGCATACCTTGCATCCATTTCGACATTTTCTCTCTCAGCCCACTCCATGATATGTGTTTCCTTCATCCCTCGAATCAGATTTTCATCCCAGTTGGGAAAATCAAGGATCTTTTCAAGCCAGAGAGCCACAGGTTTTGTTACAAAATAGGGCCTGTGGCTGAACTCAGGAAGGAATTCCGTTTCGAACACATTTTTTGAGCTGCCATAAAGCTTTATGGTCCTTGTATTAAGATCCCGGAAAAATGGCTCTCCATGCATCGTAATTTTGACGACATCATCGCCCAGACCATTGTATATCAAAGTCGGACCTCTCGAAGCATGCATGGCATAAATGGCTGCACCCCTGTCCCCCAGAAACATGAGTGACTGATAAGGGATGCCCTGGCACATGGGTTTTGATCTGTCCCAGTATCCATCCGGACCGTCCAGATTTCCTCCACCGACCAGTACACACGCACTGATTCTCGAATCGACGGCTCCTGTCAGGCTGCTGATGAAGGACCCCAGGGAATACCCCATGATGGCGATTCGCTCAGAGTCCACGTCCTCCCATTGAGAGAGGCAGGAAACCGCCTGCATGACATCTGTGACAAGGAGCCCGCCCATCCGCTGAGCCATTTCCCTCGGTTCTATATATGCGTCATGAGCCCGTGTACCCGATTCACGGTCCTTGTTGCGTTCTCCTTCACCCACGGGATCGAAAGTCAGGACTGCAGCGCCGGCCCTGGCGTATAATATGCCCGAATAAAAAGAGTACCAGCTGAATTTATCCCCTCCATGACCATTGACGATCACCAATCCGGGCATTTTATTGCTGACAACCTGCGGCCGGTACAGAACAGCCGGTATCCTCAAGCCAAACTGACTGCCATAGGAAATCCGTTCGGCAATGACACCCGGTTCGGGCTGAAATGAGCCATGCTGTTCGAGATCAAGCGGCGGATGGGGATCAGGTATATAAAGAGCTGATTTGATCCCCGCTCTCCAGGCCTTTATCTGTTCGCCGGAAAGCTCGTTTGTGTTGCACTGCAGGGTGAGAATCCCTGTGATTGCCATGATCAATGCAAGGCTCATCGAGACGGCATAGAAGTAAAACCTCAGTCCCGGTTTTCTTTTTTTATTTTCGGTCATATGGCGGTATTTACCTAAATATTTCGATGTCAGCAGTTTATCATTGCATTTTCTTCAATTCAGCGGATATTCCTGGTCCTCATACGGTAGGAATCCCCCACCCACGCTCCTGTCCATGGCGGGCTTTTGGCTATGCCCAGCGCTTCAGCGGTGATCATGGTCATCTTGAAAACGCGGGCTGTCTCTTTTTCGTTGTTGTGGTAACCGACAGCCCATATGGGCAGGCCCCACTGGATGGGCTCACCGAATATGTTCTTCTTGGCAACGATCCAGTTGCCCGCAAGATGCACCTTGACCGTCGTCTGGGAGGGGTCGGTCTCGTTGAAATACTTGACGCATGCGGCCTCCAGCTCGACGGCATTCCCCGGTCCGGCGAAACCGACGAATGGACCGGGAAACCGGGCTTCGTCCATGGATTTTTCAATATCGGTCTTCGATTTTTGCCGCAGTACCGCAATTTTTCCAATCCAGTCTTTGATCTCCTGGTCATCTGGATTGAACTTGAGCCCCAGCCGGAGTTTGGCGTCGATCTGACCGTACCGCTTGTCGCGCTCTGTGTCGGCAGTGAAGCTCTCGATCTGGTCGAGGTTCTGGATGGCAGCCGTAAGAATTTTCTTCGCCTCCAATTTCGGCGCCTCCTCAAGGTTGGTCAGGCCGTTGGACAATTCCTCGAAGCATTCTCCTGCCGGCGGTGATGGCCTTGGATTCTTCGGATTCCTCAGCTGCTCCATCCTGTTATCGATGCTGTTGCGGTCGCGGCCGTATTTATTAGAGAAAGCCTCCACCTTTGCCTTGATCGCGGGAGCTTCCGCTCGCAGCTCAGCGATCTGGGCGAGCACCTGATCACCATTTCTTTCGGAGTAGATCACATTTTTCACATAGTTCGGAATGACCTGGTCCAGACGCCCGATGAAGCTCTTGTGCAGCACTGCAAGGTTAGCCCAGTCGTTCGTGGCCTGGTCCGTCCCCGCCTGGCCTGCGGATGGCGCAGGCGTTTTTGAGGAAGCCGCCACAGGCGTGGTAGCCGGG
>CAYXFJ010000223.1:2620-5181 GCA_964464265.1 uncultured bacterium | reverse complement strand
TTTTATAAATGGAAAGATTATTATACAGTATGTGCCCGGAAACGCTTTACTAAGTAAAGGAGGTCAATAAGCGAAATGAAAAACTGGACAGTTCTGTTCTTTCTCATGATGGTTTTTCCTGTGGCAGCGCAGACAGCAGGCGGGGATACGTCCCGGACAGGGCCTGCCACCGGTGATTCAGCCCTTCTTTCCCTGAAGACCCCTCAGGACACACTCGGTGAACTGGTTCTGGAAGAGATAGAGATTATTGGCAAAGTCGAGAAGCCCAGCGTTATTATTGTCCCGAAACGCATGGAACCGGAGATCGAAGATGCTGAACTGGAAAGAAGCTTCAAACAGGAGGTCAGGGAGGGCGTGGGTGAAATACCCAAACCCACTGAAGAACTGCAGAAAGTCGATCCAGTGAGAAGTATAAAGGAAACTGTTGTGCGCAAACGAAAGTGATGAATGATCTGTAATTTTTGGAACCAAAGGGAGGTAATGTATGGCCAGTTTTTGGCACAGTTTCAGTTTTCAAGAGAGCGGCTGGGTTGTTATGTGGGCTCTGCTCGTCATGGGTGGCTTCATGATCGCCGTTGTAATAGAGAGGACACATTATATTTTTGTAAGATCCAATATCGATGCGCCCCGCTTTATGGCGCAGATCAGAAAATGGGTTGTTGAAAAGGATTATCAGAAGGCCATCGGACTGTGCAAAAGACTGAAGAACAAAGCCCTGGCACAGATCGTTCTCGCCGGTCTGAACAAGGCGAGCAAAATGCAAGTACCCAATTTCCGGGCGATTCAGAATGCAGTAGATGAAGGAACTCTCGAGGTCATTCCAAGGCTTCAGGCCAGAACCAATTATCTGGCCATGATAGGCAACATTTCAACCCTGACAGGGCTGCTGGGAACGATATACGGCCTGATACTCGCTTTCCGTTCCGTGGGAGCACCCGGTATCGATGCGGCCGAAAAATCGACGCGGCTGGCCCAGGGTATTTCGGTGGCCATGAACACGACCCTGCTGGGGCTTTCCATCGCCATTCCGGCGATCCTGTTCTACACCATCCTTCATAACAAGACCACCAGAATCATTGATGAGATAGATGAGCACCTGGTAAAACTGATCAACCTCATGACCGAAGGGGAATAGGGGAAATGGCCTATCGACCTTCGAAACGCATTAAAGGTGCATACTATGAGGCTGAAGCAGATCTTACTCCCATGATGAACCTGATGGTCGTTCTCATCCCGCTTCTTCTGACCACAGCGGAATTCGTCCGGCTCGGGGTCATTGATATCAATCTCCCTCCGGCAGCACAGGAAGTCGAAGGCATGGAGAGTGCTGTTGTGGATAAACTGGATCTGGCCCTCACTATAACGGATAAAGGTTATTTTATCTCCAGCAATCTGGCCGTATTGAGCGGAGGAATTCCAGGAGAGCCAACTATACCGCTTGTCAGAGGGGAAAATGATTCCCTGATCTATGATTATGAGGCCCTCTCCCGCAAGCTCTATGATATCAAAAACCGTTTGAGAGAGATCATTAAAAAAAGCGGAATAGGACAGTATCCGGATTCAACCCGGATCATACTGACTGCCGAGCCGGATGTCTTATATCAGACCGTCATCAGCACTATGGATGCCGCGAGGTCGGTACTTATAGACGGTAAACTGGAACGCCTGTTCGCGGATGTATCTCTCAGTCCCGGTGTATTCTAGAGAGGAGACCATGGCCTATATCCCCTCACGCAGAAAAAAACACATGGCAAAAGAAGTACAGCCGCGTCTGCAGCTGACTTCCATGATGGACATGTTCACCATCATCCTTGTGTTCCTCCTGAAAATATACTCCACGCACGGGCAGCTGATCGTCCCTTCGGACGATCTGACCCTGCCTGAATCCATGACGCAAATTCAGCCTGAACTCGGCCTTGATGTGATCATTTCCTCAGAATATATTCTGATCAACAACAAACCTGTTGAAAGGACCGCAGAGATCGAATCGAGCGATGTATTTATTATCCCGCCTCTTCAGAATGAATTATTGCGTTATGCAAGGGAAGCGGAGAGAATGCAGGAACTCTATGGCATCCCTTTCTCGGGAAGGGTTACGATACAGGCAGACAAAAAACTGCCCTATCGACTGCTGATGAAGATAATGGCCACCTGCGGACAGTCCAGGTATCCCAACATGCGTTTGATCGTGTATTCAGAACAAGGATAGATGTGTACGCTACCGCACAAAATATTCCAGCGGCTTATTTCAAACAGTTTGAGAAGCCGTTTTACAAGGGGTGGGACGGCCGCTTCCTGCTGATCCTTTTTGTGACGGTTCTGGTTGAATCCTTCATCGTTGTATATCAGGCCTCTCAACCTGTTCCGGATTTCAGTGAAGAGGAGATACAGAAGGTCCAGGCGCGGTATGTGAGCTTTATCGGACTTGACCCGAGACTGCTGCAGCGGAGCATCCAGGAGAGCAATATCATCACATCAACCGCAGGGGGAGAAGCGGTCGGGGCGGGCGCGCAAGAGACTGAAACGTCTGCAGGCAGGGGGGAGGAATCGGATTCGGGCAC
>CAYXFJ010000223.1:0-2568 GCA_964464265.1 uncultured bacterium | reverse complement strand
TGGAGAGCCGTCTCGCCAGTGCGGGAGCCAGGAGGGCGGCCATCAGCCGTGAAGTGGGCAACGTAGGTCTTTTACGGCAACTGACAGGCACGGGAAGCGCAGTGCAGGGAACAGCTGTTTCCAATCCTTTCACAAGTGCCGGGAACGGGCTGGGCAGTGACCTGGATCCGATTCTCAGTTCTGCAGGAGGCCTGAAAACAGAAGGGCAATCCACACTCGGAGGAGGCGGAGAAGGCGGTTCAGGAGGGGTCAGGGGAACCCGTTCCGGTGACCAGGCCGGCATCGATGACATGATATCCGGTCTTGGAGAAGCAAGATCCTCTTCCATCACACGCAAAGGGGAACTGGCAGTCGAAACTCCTTCTGAAGTCGCGGGTACAGGCACAAAAAGTACTTACCGCAGCCAGGAAGCGATCCAGGAGGTGATGTACGAGCATATCCCTGCGATCCGGTACTGTTATGAGCGCGAGTTGAAGCGCACTCCGAACCTCAAGGGAAAGGTTGCCGTACGCATCACCATAGTGTCTGATGGAAGCATCACGAAGGTTGACATCGTCTCGTCGACTCTGGGCAATGAAAGGGTGGAAAGGTGCATAGTGACCCGCATCGAACGCTGGAAGGATTTTCAGCCTATCGGTGCGGAGGATGGAGAAGTGACTTTCAGACAGGTGTTTACGTTCG
Organism: uncultured bacterium; assembly: GCA_964464265.1. Taxonomy (GTDB): domain Bacteria; phylum Zhuqueibacterota; class QNDG01; order QNDG01; family DSAB01; genus CAYXFJ01. The sequence goes on along the minus strand of CAYXFJ010000223.1, from coordinate 1,887 downwards.
GCTACTGATCCGGTATTATTCTCGAGCAATGAAACCGCCGCATGTTGACTTCGGCGGTTTTTTTTATTAGCTTTCACCTGCTCCGGGGATTCCATGTGTGCTTTCCCTGGGTTCGGGAAAAGAGGGTTGCTGCATCATCTGTATCCGCAGCTCCCAATGTGCTCTCTGGTCACATGGAAAAGTAGGGGCCGGTGTGGAACAATCGATGAAGGAGTGAAATGTGAATAAGAATGTACTGTGGAAACGCACCCATACATGCGGTGATCTGAAAGCACAAGACAAAGGTAAGGAAGTGATCCTTCAGGGATGGGTTGCCAACCACCGCGATCTGGGAGGGGTGCTTTTTCTGGATCTGCGCGACAGGTGGGGCATAACCCAGGTTGTTTTTCATCCGGATCTGGATAAGGAAATTCTCGAAAAGGCCAGGAGCCTGAGAGCGGAGGCTGTCATCGGCGTCAGAGGAGAAGTGATCCTGAGGCCGAAAGACATGATCAATAAAGGTATGACCACCGGAGAACTGGAAGTGACCGCAACAGATCTCGTTTTGTACAACAGGTCCAAACCGCTTCCTTTCCTCATTCAGGATGAAAACGATGCCTCTGATGAGCAGAGGCTGAAATACCGTTACCTTGATCTGAGAAGGTCAAAGATGCAGAAGAACCTGATGCTCCGGCACAGGGCTGTACAGGTTGTACGCAGATTTTTCGACAGAGAGCAATTCATAGAAATCGAAACCCCCTTTCTCATGAAAAGCACTCCGGAAGGGGCAAGGGATTATCTCGTGCCCAGCCGTATTTACAGGGGGCGTTTCTATGCTCTGCCGCAGTCTCCGCAGACCTACAAGCAGATCCTGATGGTATCGGGTTTTGACAGGTACTGGCAGCTTGTCCGCTGTTTCCGCGATGAGGATCTCAGAGCGGACAGGCAGCCGGAGTTCACGCAGATCGATGTGGAGATGTCTTTTGTGGCTGAGGACGATATCCTGGAAATCATGGAGAGACTTCTGACAGAGCTTTTCAAAGAGATTCGCGGCATTAAACTCAAGAGGCCTTTCCCACGTATTTCCCACGGGGAAGCCCTAAGACTTTACGGCACAGACCGTCCGGACCTGCGGTTCGGAATGAAGATCGCAGATGTGACCGAAAGCGTCAGGAATTCGGATTTCAGGATTTTCAGGGAGGCGGCAGGGGAGGGGGGAAGTATCCGTGGGATCCGGATGGAAAAATGCGGACATCTCTCCAGGAAACAGGTGGACCACTATACTGAACTGGTCCGTTCTGCGGGGATGGAGGGATTGATACCCATACAGAGATCAGAGGAAGGATTCCTGTCGCCTCTCGCAAAATTCATGTCCCCGGAAAAGCTTGACGGCCTTTTCAGTTCGTTCGAAGCCGTGGAAGGAGATGCTGTTTTCCTGGTTGCGGGTAAAGCGAAGGTTTGCAATGCTGCACTCGACCTGCTGCGCAGGACGCTGGCACAGGAATCAGGCCTGATAAAGGCAGACGCATTCGCTCCCCTGTGGGTCGTTGATTTCCCTCTTCTGGAATGGAGCGATGAAGAGGGAAGGCTCGTAGCCTGTCATCATCCTTTTACAGCGCCGAAGGATGAAGACATGGATCTTCTGGGCACATCGCCTGAGAAGGTCAGGGCAAAAGCCTATGATCTGGTTCTGAACGGATCCGAGATCGCCGGCGGAAGTATCAGGATACACGAAAGAAAGATCCAGGAAAAAATGTTCGATATCCTCGGACTGGACAGGGATCAGGCAGTTTATAAATTCGGCTTTTTGATGGAAGCCCTTGAATTCGGAGCTCCTCCCCATGGAGGGATAGCATTCGGTTTTGACAGATTGGCCATGATGCTTGCAGGTGAGCAGTACATCAGGGA
>CAYXFJ010000222.1:0-5233 GCA_964464265.1 uncultured bacterium | reverse complement strand
GGCATCCGGTTCCCCGTCGGACCTGGGCTGTCCGTCAACATCGGCTGTGAGCCATCCATAATCCCCGGCAGCTGAATTCACGACCGGACTGTTTACGGGATCCGGTCTCCACACTCCGGCTGCATCCTGAACCAGAAGAGGATCCTCAAGCGTAATTCCCTCCTGCTGCGGTATTCCGGGGTTTTGTGTCAGGAAAATATTCCCCTCATAAACAAGCCCTGAAGGATTGTCACGCTGTTCGATGGTCCTCGTGACGGTGCCGGAAACCACATTATTGGCGATCCTGCAGTCGAGTGGCGGCAAAGACTGCTCGCTGCTCACCCCTGCACCGATGCATAAGTCATACCTGTTATTTACGAATGTATTGAACGCAACGACTGCATTTTTGACCTGAAAATACCGGTTCAGCGGCGAATCGGGAACACCGTCGACCATGCTCACAGCAGCCCTGTGTCCATCCCCTTCCAGCGCTTCAAAATAATTGTTGATCACAATATGATCTTCTCCGATTATCCGCACTCCTCCAGAATTGTCTTTCATGTTCCCAAAAAAGTAATTTCCCTCTATCCGGCACCGGTTCCCATGTCTCAGGGTCAGCGTACCTTCACAATCACGAAAGGTATTGTACCTGTAAATATTTTCGCAGGATTTGTTGGAGATCATTTCTATTTCCCCGTCACAGCGCTCGAACAGATTGTATTCCACAGTGGTTCTTGAATCCGAGAGCGACCAGTCGCTTGTCCCTATGCGTATCGTTTCATATCCATTTGTTCCACCGCCCGAAGCCCTGTCTGCAAAATAGTTGTGATCGATCCTATGATCATTAAGCCGACCGTCCAGCCATACGGTCAGAGTGACTCCCATATGGTCACGATGAGCAAAGATGCAGTGATCTACTCGATTGTATGTTCCATAGAGCGAGACCCACTTGAAGTCCTGCCCGGATTCTGGTGGATTGTAATAGATAATGGAGCTCTCTGTCAAACGGCAGTGATAGGCATGCTGCGAGCCGTTTCTGAATTCAATGACATTGCCCGACAGGATGTAACCATTGATCCAGTTCAAACCGGAAACGATCAGATAGGATCCACCAATGCTCAATCTGGACTGGCCGGTCAGGATGACCTGGCCGGGTGACTCAGCACAGAGGATGATGGGTCCGGCTTCCGTACCCTGGCCTGTGAAAACAATCCGGGCGTCGTACCAGACACCATTCGTCATCATAAGGGAGTCTCCGGGCTGGACCAGGCTCAGAGCGGCCTGGATCTCCTGCGGCGAAGAAACACGAAAGGTTTCAGACCGGACTTTTATAACTCCGAAAAGGAAGCCAGCCGCCAGAAGGATAGACGCAGTCCGGTTTGCGGTTTTTAAGTCCAATATAGATCTCCTTGCGTATGTACCAGGTATAGCGTTTGGCATATCTGGTCAACAGCCCCTTTCTTCCTGCTGCACGGTCTATTCATTTACGCGCTGTCACACAGATAAACTCGCGATGCCGATCCCGGCTCCTTATCACATGGGTTCCTATGAATCCGGTTTTCGCCAGCATCTGGCGAACCTCTTCCTCCTCATATGTCCTGACCCCGTACTGGACAAACCCTTTTTTCTCCAGATCTCTCTTGCATGTAAAGGTCAGAACAATCTTACCCTCTTTCTTTAAGGTACGATAAATCTCTCGAATTCCCTGCCGGATGTCACTCCAATAAAATAGTGAGTTCACCGAACTTATTTTAGTAAAATACCCGTCAGGATATGGCGACGTTTCAGCTCTTCCGCATTGAATATCCACTCTCCCCGACTTGATTTCTTCGCGATACCGTGCCCGGCAGTTTTCGACCATCACAGGAGACACATCCATCCCCGCAGCCAATCCCCGTTTGACTTCTGGTATGATCCTGTCAAGCAAATAGCCCCCGCCAAATCCAATATCGAGAATCCGGTCCTCTTCCTCTAATTCCAGTTGGTCAAGTGTGACTTCGTTCAACTTTGCATTTCTCTTGTTCCACAGAGGGCCGAGAACATATTTTCCTATAATTCCCGTGGGGTTACTCAGCTGGCGAGCAAGATACTGTTGAATTATGGAATTCATGACCTTGTTCTCAAAGATTATGGTCTTCTGCCTGGTTCCCCGATTGTGCGCCTTCAGAGGATTTCATTCATCCGTCGCTGAAATTTACGGGGCATATTTTTCATAAGCAAGCGACATTTCAAGGACTTTTTAATGCTTTGATACTTCGCGATATTTTACAGCACTCAGTGGTCCATTGCTGCTCACACTATTATTTGCCGTTCTAATTAAATCATCCCGGGCAGATCGACATGTTGGTTATCAGATCCCGCTTGACACTCTCTGATTTTGGGAGTACCTTGGGTCTGAGAACAGCAGTTGCGGATAGAGCATCCCGTAATCAAGTGGAGGCAGCAATGAGAAAATTAGTCTGGCCGTCACCAGCTTTGTTCCTGCTCGCACTGGCAGTACTTCTCGGTGTGCCTGGCTGGCTATCGGGATCCGGGGAAGCACTCGCTCAGACAGCAGTGGTTGAAAGTGCCTGCCTTGAATCTCACGGCATGGCCACATTCACTGGTGATAGAGGCAGCAAGCCAGGCAATCAAACAGTTGCAGTCAGTCGTTTTTATGGCGTTCTACAAGGTCAGATACGGAGAGACAGCACTAAAACCCGCTCGAGGGTCACCTGGAGATGGTCACGGGACTCATTTTTGAATGCGAAAATGGAAATCCGGAAGGATAAATGGCAGCATTTTGCGGCATCCGGAGTATTGTATATAGGATTCAGGCTGTTTGGAGGCAGAGAAGGTGAATCCGCGGTTGCCGCGGCCTCTACAGGTGTACTCTGGGAAGTTAAAGATGCCATTCTTCCCTGGGAGAAATATGGATTCTGGGGCGGAGATGGTTTCAGCTGGCGCGATATTGTAGCGGATGTATTTGGAATAGCTACTGCTGTACTGATATGTTTTGCAGCCTGACGATAGTGATTCGAGAGCAGGTGTACTCTGGAATAAAGAGACTGAAAATAAAAAACCCCGGCAAAAATCCGGGGCTTTTTATTTGTTTATTCTTCGTGGCGGATCCCAGACTCAGAGGCCTCCACGCTGAGCAGGTCCAAAAGCCTTTCAATCATTCATGCAATTTCGGGCTGTTGGACAATCGGCTCAGGATACACATTTCTATATCCTTCGTGACAGGCCATTCCGTCTAAATAATTCCATCGGCATAGAGTGGCCTGATAGTTCCGTTTACTTAACGTACAGCATCCTGATGGTTCTGACATTTGACCCGGCTTCCAGGCGGCACAGGTAGGTGCCACTGGGAAGGAAAGTCTTGTCCGGATTCGATGGATTCCAGACGTATTCATAGGATCCCGCTGTTTTTACCTCATTAACGAGGGTGGCAACCTCCCGGCCATTCATGTCAAATACACTCATCCGGACCATTCCGGTATTAGGTACAGAGTAATAGATTTTTGTCGATGGATTGAATGGATTAGGATAATTGCCAAGGGAAAATTCAGACGGAACACCCACGTTTTTACTCTCTACGTCAGTGCCTGTAGTGAATTCGACATGCAATAGCGGCGCACCCTCGGCTTCTCCTTCATAGGCCTCTGCACAACGGCTACCGGTTCCTGTCATGATAATGACAAGACTGTTTCCGCTGGCCCAGCCGCTCCGGTTCACGATCTCCTGGATGACGGACTTGATATCAGATGTCCTCTGATCAACTCCTTTGTCATCCACAGTATTCCAGATGGGTGGATTCCAGTTAACAAGTGCGGCAGTTCGAGTCCGGTTGGAGATGTCCTTTGCCGTGGTGGTAAAAGCAGGTGCATTATCAGCCGCCTCTCCCTGTACATTTATCGCACACGGATCGATGTTCTTTGATCCAACTTCATCACATTCGAATTGGACATACGCATTAGTGATCGTGGCTCCGTTTGGAATGGCAATATTCAAAAAACGCAGACCTATCAACTGGTCCTTCGCTTTATCAAAGACCAGTTCCAGATCAGAACTGCCCTGATCCATCAGGCCGTCTGCAACGACTTCTTCATAATCATCATCAGGGTTGGCAATGCGAACATCGATCGTTTGCGAAAATGAAACAGCGGTAAGACAGAACACAAACGCTGCGGCCAGCAATACGGACGCCTTGACTTTTTCTGTAAACAGGGACATAAGAACCTCCTTTTGGTTTTTTAATTTCTATGGATATAATGAATTACGCTCCTTTAATTATCTTGCGTAATCCTCGTATCAGAACTTATAGAAGTATAGTATACTTTATCATAAGGTAAAAATCAAGCAAAAAATAGCCCTACACGGATTGTTGGCCAATCGTCCCGGGACACAAGGATTTTCAATGCTCGGTTCCTGGACCTAAATTACGATACCGTCCACAAATTATATCTTCTATGTTTAATATATTATTAATAAATTACATTCAGATAGGGTATACCAATAATCAATAACGAAAATAAATAAATCAATCCAAAGATCAATCCCAGTCTCCAGAAATCAGCTCGTGAAATATAGCCGCTGTTATAGTATACCGGTGCCGGGCCGGTTGCATACGGTGTAATCACTCCCATCAGGCCGATGGAATAGCATATCAATAAACAAAATGGCACGAGTGGCATGTCCGGGATCGCTACTCCGACAGCCAGTATAATTGGCAACAGAGCCGTTGTATGTGCCGTGAGACTGGCGAACATATAGTGAATGAGAAAGAAAAATGCAGTCAGGCCGGCCATAATTACCCAGGGCGAGAATCCATCAAATAGCCCGGTTACGTTGATTGTAATCCAATCGATGAACTTCACTATTCTTAATCCATCCGCCAGGGTAACCAGCGTGGCAAACCATACCAGTACGCTCCAGGCTGTTTTATTATTCAGAATATCATCCCAGCTGACCACTTTGATAATGATCATCAACGATATGATGATCAGTACAACTGTTGTGGCATGGACGATATTTCTGCCGAATATCCATAAACAAAGAGCAAGAATGATCAGAATTGCCATTAAGACTTCCTTGACGTCAACATTACCCATTTTTTTCAGTTCACCGGACGCCCATCCGGGTACTTCATGGCTTATTTTTATCTCAGGCGGATAGATGATATAGACAAGCAAAGGTAAAAGGAGGAATAGAAATGCTCCGACCGGGAGAAATCCGGTCTGCCACTGCATCCAGGTAATTTCCAATCCAGTGG
>CAYXFJ010000221.1:0-5239 GCA_964464265.1 uncultured bacterium | reverse complement strand
ACTGAAAACGGTGGATAAAGATGAGGCAGGAAAAATTAAAGGCTGGGGCAAAGTGATTTCTGTTGATGCCACCACAGCCATGTTCATCACTATCACCGTGACTCTGGGTTTCCTGATAGCAGGAGCCGGAGTGCTGGGGCCCAGGCAACAGGCCCCGGAGGGGCCTGAAATAGCCAGGGTACTTTCCACTCTGTTCTCTGCAAAATGGGGTTCCCTGGGAGGAATTCTTTTCCGGATTGCAGGTGCTGCAGCTCTGATCGGGACACAGATGGCCCAACTGGCTGGGTGGCCGAGACTTATTGCAGATTCCTGCAGAATCTGTATACCCGGATTTAAGCGACGCTTTGACTGGAAGAAACAATACAGGATTTTTCTTGGATTCTTCTTTTTCAGCAACATCATCCTTGTTTACTCACTGGGTTTCAGGCCTGTTTTTCTGGTGAAAATGGGAGCCATTCTGGACGGGCTCATACTCACTCCGCTTCAGGCGCTCTGGGTCGCCGCTGGTCTGTTCATAGTCATGCCCAGGCTTTTCAAGCCAGAAATCTACAGAATCATAAAACCCCACTGGATCTTTGGAGTGATGCTTATTATTGGTTTTCTTGTTTTCGGATATTTTTGTATTTTTCAGATCCCCTATATGCTGTGATACGGAATTCGTCCGGCTGTTTTAAAAGGGATTCAAAACACAGGAGAAGGGCATGCTTAAAACCCGTTTGCTGCATCCGGAACTGCTGGAAACACTGGCAAGGGCCGGACATGGATCCAGGGTTCTGATCGCGGATGGAAATTATCCGTTTGAAACAGGATCCTCTGAACGTGCAAGGAAGGTTTTTCTGAACCTGGCACCGGGCATGCTCAGGGTCACGGATGTGCTCAAAGTACTGGTGAAAACGATTCCTGTTGAATCAGCATCGGTCATGGTCCCGCCTGACCGTTCACGCCAGGCCATATTCGATGATTTTGAACGGCTTCTTCCTCAGGATATAAGGCTGGAGAATCTCGATCGGTTTGATTTTTATGAGGCGGCCAGGTCCAGAGATACTGTCCTTGTCATTGCAACGGGTGACAAAAGAAAATATGCGAACCTTTTATTGACCATAGGTGTTGTATGATCGTCATGTCTCAAGATGAATAAAAATCAAACAAACTTTTTAAAACTATTCAATAGGGAGGTTACAATGCCATCTACAGCACCGGGAGAGAAAAGCATTTCCAGGAGGGAATTTGTACACGAAGCCGGAATCGGAACAGTACTCAGCCCGATAGTTTTATCCGGATGGTCAGCAAAGCAGAAACCGGAAAAAACATGGCGTATAGGAATTTTTTCGAAGCATCTCCAGTGGCTTGGCTACAGAGAAATGGCAGATGCAGCCGCCCGCATTGGATTCGATCATGTGGATCTCACCGTGCGCCCGGGCGGACATGTTCTGCCTGAGAGAGTCGAAGAAGATCTTCCCAGAGCTGTCGAAGCTGTGAAAAAAGCGGGACTGGAAGCCCTGACAATAACCACTGAAATCACCGGGGCTTCGAAACCTCATACGGAAAAGATCCTGAAAACAGCCAGTAAACTCGGCATACGCTATTACCGGATGGGCAGCCTGAACTTTGACGAGAAGAAAGGCGTTGAGGAGAGCCTCAAAGCCTTTGAACCGGATTGGAAAGAACTTGCTGCGATGAATGAACAGTACCGCATAAAGGGAGATTATCAGAACCATGCCGGAAAGAGGGTTGGCGCACCCTTATGGGATCTCTGGCTTCTTCTCAAATCCGTAAATTCGCCCTGGCTGGGATGCCAGTTTGATGTACGCCATGCAACCGCCGAAGGGCCCAGCACCTGGCCTCTGGGTTTGCGCCTGCTTCGTCCCTATATCCATACCATGGATATCAAGGATTTTCACTGGGAAAAGCGTGATGACGGCAAATGGGTCATGAAAAATGTACCCATGGGGACTGGAATGGTGGACTGGAAAACGTTCATGGGATTGGTCACGGAACTGGATCTCCATGTGCCTCTTTGCATGCATTTTGAATATGAACTGGGAGGCGCAGACAAGGGCGCCAGCAAGCTGGAGATCGACCCCGCAATCGTTCTGGATTCCATGAAAAAGGATCTCGATTTCCTGAAAGGAATTCTTCCATGACGAATGCCTCAGGTACGGATCGGAAAATGAGACCCGGGTCCATGAGAGCGGCCGTTCTGAAGCAGTACAAACAATTTGAGTTTATGGATGTGGCTGTCCCTGAACCCGGGGAAAAACAGGTTCTCGTACAGGTAGCGTATGCGGGAATATGCGGGTCGGATATGCATATCTATAGAGGAGAATTCCATTCGCGCACAAAACTGCCCATGATACCAGGACACGAGTTCGCCGGTACCGTTGTCAGGACAGGGGAAAAAGTACGAAATATCAAAAAAGGCGACAGGGTGGCAGTGGATCCGCTGATCTGGTGCGGGAAATGTGCTGCGTGTTCGATCGGACATTTTCCAGCCTGCACATCGCTCAGGCTTCTCGGTGTGGATATGGATGGAGGCTTTGCTGAATATGCAGTTGCTGACGAACAGATGGCCTATATTCTGGAGAACAGCATTTCGGATAAGCACGCAGCCCTGGTTGAGATCCTGTCTGTAGGATTTCATGCATGCAACAGGGCGGGTCTCTCAAAGGATGATACGGCAGTGATCTGGGGGGCGGGGCGGGTGGGTCAGAGCATACTGCAGGCTGCCCGTACGCGGACAGAGAATACGATCTTCATGGTGGATCTGGTTCCTTCGCGCCTGAAAATCGCAGCGGATCATTTTAACAATGTGATTCCCATCGATACACGAAATGAGGATCCCCTCAAGGTGATACATGAAAAGACAGGGGAAAGAGGGGTGGATGTCGCATTCGAGGCAGTAGGTCATGCAGTCAAGGTGCCGGAACGCCTGCATCCTGTTCATGGGTGCGTGCAGAGCATTCGTGGGGCAGGAACTGTCTGCGTCCTGGGTCTCGCTGATGATCCGGCACCTGTCGTGATGAAAGATCTGATCTGGCGGGAAGGGAGGATCATCGCCTCCAGAGTGAGCCATGGTGAATTCAAGGAGACGATCCGGCAGATGGCCGGAGGGAAGTTGCAGCCCGATATTCTCATTTCCAGAGTATTTCCCCTTGAGGAGGTTCAGAAAGCGTTTGAACGTGTCAATGATGTGAAAAATGAGGATTTGAAGATACTGATCAAATGTTCAGGGGATGCATGAGACGTATACCCGGTAATTCTGGATATCCAGGAAGGAGAGCAGAATGAAAAGTAAATCTTCATCCTCCCTCAAAAGAAGAACAGTCAGAATTTGCATTTCATTCACAGCATGCATGGTTCTTCTTGCAGGCCGGGATATTTTTGGCCAGGAAACAGACGTGGAGTACAAAAAGCAGGCTTATGAACCTGCATGGGAATCCCTTATCCAGCATCCGGTCCCTCTTTGGTTTCAGGATGCCAAATTTGGTATCTATTTTCACTGGGGAGTGTATTCTGTGCCTGCTTTTGACAATGAATGGTATCCCAGAAGGATGTATATCAAAGGGAACAGGGTTTTCGATCATCATCAGAAGACGTACGGATCCCAGAAAGATTTCGGATATAAAGATTTTATACCTCAATTTACAGCCAAAGAATTCAACGCTGATGAATGGATCGATCTTTTTGTAAGGGCTGGTGCGCGTTTCGTCGGGCCCGTTGCAGAACATCATGACGGATTTGCCATGTGGGACAGCCGTCTCACGGACTGGGATGCTAAGGATATGGGTCCCAAACGGGATATACTCGGAGAACTGGCCGCAGCCGCACGCAAACGGGGATTAAAACTGGTCACCTCATTTCATCATGCTTACAACTGGAAATATTACGAACCCGCATTTCAGTATGATGCCGGTGATCCGCGATATGCCGGGCTTTACGGTTTTCCTCATGCTGCTGGGGCGCCAGAGTCGAGGGATTTTCTGGAGGACTGGCTCGGAAAGATCATTGAGGTAGTCGACAAATACCAGCCGGATTACATCTGGTTCGATTTTGGATGGGGAGAACCGTCATTCGATGCTTACAAGCGCACATTTCTAGCCTATTATTATAATCAGGCGGAGGTGTGGGGAAAGGACGTGGTGGTTTCTTACAAGCACAATCACCTTCCACTGGGTGCCGGTGTTCTGGATCTGGAAAGGGGAAGGCTTGATTCCCTGAGGAAGGATATCTGGATAACGGACACCTCTATTGACAGGAAGTCCTGGTGCAATATCCTGGATCCTGAATACGTTTCGCTGAATACACTGATTGATGAACTGGTGGACAGGGTCAGTAAAAACGGCAACACTCTTCTCAATATTGCACCCAGGGCGGACGGAACCATCCCTGATGAACAAAAGAATTTATTACTGGGTCTGGGAGAATGGCTGGCTATGAATGGTGAAGCGATCTATGGCACAAGATACTGGACGCAGTACGGGGAGGGTCCCACTCAGTTCGTTGGAGGGGCTTTCAGTGAACGCAAAGAGGTTAATTATACCTCACAGGACATCCGGTTCACGACAAAGCGGAACACCCTTTATGCAATACTCTTGGATTGGCCGCAGAATGGGATTGTGATCCAATCCCTGAAATCTCTGGATCCACAAAGGATTAAGAGCATCATGCTTCTCGGAACAGCCAGTAATCTTCAGTGGCACATGACTGCTGACGGTCTTGAGGTAAAACTTCCGGGTAAAAAACCCTGTGAACATGCGTTTGTATTGAAAATTGAATACCAGAGGCTGCAGCCGATTTAGTATCGGCCTCATTTATCGAAAAACGATCATGGTGCGGGTTAATGGAATGTCACCGAAGAATATATAGCTCATTGATGAACGGGATATGCTTCCGCCTGATGAATACCGCTTGACACTTCTCTTTAATGGAATTAACTTAAAGCCCGGAGGTTTCATTATGAAAAACATGTTGCGGAAATTAATATTCACAGTCGTGACCGGATACATTTCCGTGACCGGTTGTACTCGGATGGATAAGCCAGCATTCAGTCCTGAAAAAGCATCTCTGGCACTCGACAGGGCTGCCAGTCAATACCTGTGTATGGCCAGACAGCTTCCAGACAGCCTTCTACCCAGATCGATCGATAAAGGCGGAAAACTCGTGACCAGCGGATCAAACTGGTGGTGCTGCGGATTCTATCCTGGATCCCTTTGGTTTTTGTACGAGCATAAGCGCGATG
>CAYXFJ010000220.1:2946-5240 GCA_964464265.1 uncultured bacterium | reverse complement strand
GTACCGATTCCCCCACCAGCAGGGCTCCAGTAAGAACCGCGGCACCCAGCGCAACACCTGCCAGCACGCCGAGGTAAGTGCGCCGGTAAAAGAAGAGGCTTCTGAAAATGAGTTTCCAGAGTTTCATACTGTTTTTCAAAATCCGTCTCAGGCCATTCTGTCCAGCGTCCTGTGGAGCCTGTATTTGACGGACATTCTGTCTGCAAGCTCCATGGAATGGGTGACCATAACGAGAGCCACTCCCTCTTTATTGATCCCGGCGAGCAGATCTGCAAGGTTCAGGGCATTTTCCGGATCCAGAGATCCCGTGGGTTCGTCCGCAAGCACAAGCCCCGGCCTGTTGATCAGCGCACGTACCAGTGCAACGCGCTGGCATTCACCGCCCGAAAGCTGTCCGGGCCGGTAATGCATCCGGTTTGCCAGGCCGATGTTTTCGAGGAGTTTTATCCCGTACTCAGGACTGTCTCCCTGTCTTTTATCTTCCCGGGCGAGAGTGGGAATGAGCACATTTTCCAGTGCCGTGCACTGGGGAAGAAGATGGTGCTCCTGAAAAACGAATCCGATATCATGGTTCCTGACGCGGGCCAGTTCTTTGTCTGAGAGCCCGGACAGATCCCTTCCGTTGAGGACAACGCTGCCGGAAGTGGGACGGTCGAGAGCGCCCATAATGTTCAGAAGCGTGCTCTTCCCGGACCCCGAAGGTCCGACAATGGCGATCGTATCCCCTTCATGCACTTCAAGCGATATTTCCCTGAGAACCGGTGCTTCGGACCGTCCTTCTATAGAGAGATAGGATTTCGTAATTTTTTTTAATTCGAGGAGCATACCGCGTCCATCCTTTTCTTCACTGCCGGACAACGGTCCGGTAAACCTCTGATAGTTTTCTGGCTGTATGATCGCTCGTCATTTCCCTGAAAAAGACCTCCCGTCCCCGGCCGCCCAGTTGTCTGGCGTGGTCAGGCTTGTCGAGCAGTCCTTCTATGGCATGTGCCAGGGCTTCCGCGGTGTTCGGCTCATAGAGTATGCCTCCGCCCGTCAGCTCGATAATTTCAGGATACGCACCGATCTTCGGCAGCACCAGTGGAACGCCGGCAGCCAGGGATTCAAGCTGGAATATGCCGAAAGCATCCTCTTCGATGGTGGGGACTGAAAGCAGGGACAACCCTTTAAGGAACGCGATCCTGTCGTCTTTTAAAAACCTGTCAAAGAAGGTCACATCCCCCAGCACTCCCTCTTTTGCAAGTCTTTTTTTCATACGCCGGATAAGCGGAATATCGTCTCCTGTGTGGCCTCCGGTGAGATTCAATTTTACTGAGCGGTATCCTTTCTTATTCTTGAGAAGGATAAATGCTTCCACAAGAATCTCAAGACCCATGGAATGGCAGAGACGGGAGAGAAAACCGATAACAGGAGGATCGAAGTTCAGGGGACTTCTCTCATAACCCGAAGGATCGATACCGATGGGGACCACATGCATTTTCTCTTCAGGCACTTTTATTTTATCCTTCAGGATGCGCTTATAGGTATGGCTTACAGGCGTGAATGCATCGACATCCTCAGAGCGCTCAGAGATCAGTTCCCAGACCTTCTTCGGGTAATCCCCTTCCATGGCATCCACCCATGTATGTTCGTTTTGAAGAGCGCAGACGATGGGTACGCCGAGCTCATTCTTGATCCTCCGGGCAAGACCGAGAAGCAGGGCATTGGCCAGATAGATGACATCGGGTTTGCCTTCCAGTTTGATCCATGAGATCAGCCTGTCCAGATCCTGAGCCTGATTTCCATCCTCTCCCAGGAGCATGGAAACTGTCATCTGCGCCAGGCCTCTGGCCCGCGTGGATCCGGCCTTTTTTGCAGCCCAGGCCAGAACGTATTCTGAATCCAGCCATTTTTGAAAGAGAGCCGGCATCCTCCGGAAGAGCGGGAATACCTGTTTCAGGTACACATTGACCGCCCCAAAAAAAACCGGCTTGCCTTCCAGGGGATCCGGATCGTAAATGCTCGTGGGAAGATACATGGGGATCAGAATCACATCATGACCCTGTTTACGCAGGGCCTCGATGAGAAGTTTGTCCCTGAGGCAATTATCGCAGTAAAATGGCCCCCCCGAGCCGGGTATGATATGCATGATCTTCATCGTTTTTCTCCAAACGCATAGACCGTACCATCTTCCGCTCCTATCACGATCATGCCTCCCGTGATCGCAGGGGATCCCGTGATATCACTGCCGATCTCATAGGACCATACGGGTGATCCGTCCCCGAGCCTGAGCAAATACAGCCTGCCATCCAGGG
>CAYXFJ010000220.1:0-2853 GCA_964464265.1 uncultured bacterium | reverse complement strand
TTATCCACGCAGTGCACAAATCCATCTCTGCTGCCCGCAATCACCTTTTCACCGTGGATGGCCGGGGAACAGAAGAAAGGCGCGCCGATGTCCTTATTTCCGTACCGCCAGACCACCTCCTCTTTCTCCATGTCCACGCACAGAAGCTCATTATCGTATTGCCCGAGAAAAGCAAAAGGAGGGTCAAGGGCTACGGAAGCGGCCACATACGAGCCCGCATCGACTTTTGCAGTCTCCCTGCCTGTCCCGCATTCCACAAGGTGGAGGTAAGCGTCGCACCCGCCGAAAACCGCCTGGCTTTCGTAAAGGCTCGGCGACCCGTTGATGTAACTCTCTGTCTCGAACGTCCAGAGTCTCTCGCCCGTCCTGGCATTCACGGCATGCAGATAAGCGTCATAACTGCCGAAGAGTATGACAGGATCCTTCCCTTCCGGGGAAATGAAGGCATTTGCCGAGCCCACGATCTTGTCTTCCGCTTTATAGCTCCACAGCGAATCCCCGCTCATTGCATCCAGAGCGTAAAACATTCCATTGATGGAGCCTGCATAAACCCTGCCTTCAAGAAGCAGGGGTGCCGCCTCTACCGCATCCCCGGTCTGGAACTTCCATTTCAGTTTTCCGCTTACCCGGTTCAATGCATAGATAAAACCATCATCCGAACCGATGTATATATTTCCGTATCCTGCAACAGGGGAAGATGCAATCCCGTCGCCTGTCTCGAAGGTCCAGAGAAGAATCGGCTGATCCGGGATACTGCCCTGAGCCACGCCTGAGAACAGAGGGTCTCCCCTGTAGATCAGCCAGTCCGTGACCTTTGCTTCCGTTCCCGTTTCCTGTTTCTCTTTTCTCGTGCAGGTCAGGATAAGTACGGGTATGAACAGAATCAGGAAAAACACACTTCTCGACCTCATATTGACTCTTCCTCCGTCTCTTTATAGGAGAGGGCTCCGGTCGGGCATGCCTTTATGCATTGCTCCGCTGTTTTTTCAAGAGCTTTTCTTAACGGCTCATGAAAAGGAGCGTCAATGCGCACTTGAAATCCCCTTCCAATGAAGGTCATGCCCAGGGCTTCCCCTGCTCTCTTCGTGATCCGGACGCATCGTCCGCACTTGATGCATTTGCCAGGCTCATACACCACAAACTCATGCTGAAGGATGCGCTCGGCCGGCTTGCGGTCCGGCCTTTTGTACTGCCTCTGATCCGCGCCATAAATTTCAGCAAGGCCGCGCAGCCGACATGAAACGGGTTTGCGGCAGTCGCAGTGCATGCATCGCGCTGCCTCTTTTACTGCCTCTTCAGGACTAAAACCGTCCCTGCTTCCTCCCCCAGGCTCCAGTCTGCCCGTATTTGCAGCTTCCTGTATGAAAAAGGGAACATCCTCCTCCTTCAGCCGCCCTATCTGTGACTGAAAACGGGGGAGCAATCCCTTTATTTCATCTCCGGAGAGATACTGGTCTGTGGAAAATGCGATACTCCTTCCATGGGCAAGAGAACGTATGGCCAGTCTGCCCGTGCGCACGGCATTCCCTCCTGCGAACACTCCTTTTTCTTCTGTCTCGAAAGTATCCGTTTTGACGGGGATGAGACCGGATTTTGCTTTTTCAATGAGGGATTCACCTCCATCGGCAGGTTCGCCCGTAGCCAGCACGACCGCGTGATGACCGCGGATGATCTTCTTCCACGAATTTTTGTCCACACGGATCCCCATCCGGAACCGGACACCCATCCTGCGAATCCCCCCGATCTCCGCATCCAGCACATCCCGGGGTAAAATCTCTTCCGGAACTCCGTAGCGCAGCATGCCTCCGGGCAATTCATGTTCATCAAAAAGAGTAACGGCATGGCCGAACAGGGCAAGGTAAAAGGAAGCGGCGAGTCCTGCAGGGCCTGCCCCGATCACAGCTACCTTTTTACCGGATGCAGGTCTTTTGGGTGGATCATAGGGAGACGGCCGGCCAAGATCTGCGTCCGCTGCACGGCGCTTGAGGAGGCAGATGCTCACCGGTCCGTCCATCTGGCTTCTGTGACAGGCCTTTTCACAGGGTGCAGGACATATCCTGCCAAGCACTGCAGGCAGGGCAATGGTATCCTTCACGGTTATTATCGCTTTTTCAAGCTCTCCCCTGACGATATGCCGGTTCATCAGGGGAATGTTCATGTGCGCGGGGCAGGTACGCTGGCACGGAGCCTCGCAGTCTCCGATATGCTCCGACAGAAGCAGGTCCAGGGCATCTTTCCTCAGGGAGATCACTTCGGCGCAATCCGTGCTGATCTCCATGCCTTCAGAAGCGATCGCTGAGCAGGCAGGCAAAAGGGATCCTGACCGGAGGTCCTTCACCATGCATACCATGCATGAGGTAAAGATTTCGTATCCCTCGAGATGGCAGAGCGTGGGTATTTCAATTCCTGTTTTTCTCGCAGCATCGAGAACCGTGCTGCCTTCAGGCACGCGGACAGGATGCTGATCGATTTTTAATTTTATCATCGCCATTGAAACAGATTCCGATCAGGGGGACCGTATGATCACAGCTTCTGCAGGGCATATTTGCCTGCAGGTATCGCACCGAATGCATTTTTCCGTATCGATGTCATGTTTTTCGTAAGGTTTTAGAGCTATGGCCTGAACAGGACAGTGCTGGGCGCATTTCGTGCATCCTATGCAGGTATCCTCGATCGTGTACCTGATGAGCGGTCTGCACTTGCGTGCCGGGCATATCCCGTCAATATGCGCTTCATATTGATGACCGCGACGCTGCGGCCGTGGTTCGGCGCGCTGCCGGCGTGGCAAAGCTATCCGGCGCTGTTCACGATCACCGATCCCGAGGGCGGCGCGGCCGGCGCCAAGGCGAAGGC
>CAYXFJ010000219.1:0-5257 GCA_964464265.1 uncultured bacterium | reverse complement strand
CTCGCATTGTTCGCTGGCCAGAACGTTGTCCAGGAAGATTATGATGTGAAAGCCGCACTTCCCCTTCCCATAACAGCAGGAGCAGGCATAGCCTACAAACCGTCGGACCGCCTGACCTTTACGGCTGATGTATCATGGACAAACTGGGCAACGTGGGACGTCATCTCTGTGGAGCCCCAGGTGGAAGGATACGAGAATACGGAACTGAACGAGAACTGGGCCAATACGATCGAAGGCGGCGCAGGTTTTGAGCTGCTGCTCCGCAAACGTGAAACCAGGCAATGCTTCCTGCGCGGAGGATTCTACACAGTGGCCACTCCGGTCCCTGATAAAACGCTGAATCCGACCATCATTGATCCGAACAGGCGCTATGTGGCCACACTGGGATACGGCATGGACTTCGGCAAGATCCAGGTTAACCTCGCGGGCGAACTGGTACTCTTCAGTGAAAAAGAGGTTCCGGCCTCGGCCTATGTTTTCGACGAAACCGGAGTTCAGGACAATTATGCAGGCATTTACAACTTCAGCGCTTTTGTGATCACCCTGGACACGCAGATCGATCTCAACTGACCCTTAAAAATCTGAAACGCGCACAGGGGAATTCCTCCGCCGGAAAATCAGGCCTGAAAAAGTTTCCCTGACCTGTTTAAAAAATAAAGGCCGTTCCTTAAAGGGAACGGCCTGATTTTTTTCCCGGACAAATACTCCTGTTTTGAAACCCAGTCTTTTTCCACGCAGAAGCGTTGAGTCCTTACGTTCTGCTCTTGAAATCCGGCCTGAGTAAGAAGCGCTGATACATGAAACACGTCCTCTCGATCCTTCTCACAGGACTCAGGCTGCTACCTGAGAAAGATCATCTTTCTGTTCTCAATGAACCTGCCGGCTTCTATCCGGATGAAGTACATGCCCGAAGCCACAGGCATTGACCGGTCGTCCGTGGCATCCCAGATCACAGAATACCGGCCGGCCGGCTGTTTCTCCTCCACAAGCCGCCTGACCACCCTTCCCCGAATATCCAGAACCCACAGATGCACTGTTTCCGTACCGGGAAGGCTGTACTGAATGGTTGTCTGAGGATTGAACGGATTCGGATAGTTCTGATCGAGACTGAAATCATCCGGCAATGTTTTCTTTTCCTCCTCGACGCCTGTGGATATGGATATCTGGAAAACCTCGGAGCACCGCGTTTCCAGTTTTTCGGGATCCTCCGCATACACACCCCAGTAGTACACACCGGGCTTCTGAACATTCAGCATGAGCGTCGTATCTGTCAGGAAAGAGACACCGACCGTTCCCGGTCCTCTGAGAGAATGAAACGGACTGTAATAGAAGCTGTACATCACCGAATCCCCTTCATCCACATCCAAAGTCTTTTGCCATTTGAAGGTCATCGGCCAGAACCATTCCGTGATCATCGTATCCTTCGGGGGGAACAAAAGTTCGAAGGGTTCCGGAGGATCATTGACGGACTGAACGGTAAGAAGGAAACTAACTGTTGCCATCTGCCCGAAATTATCCACAACCGCCAGATCGACCATTGCTTTTCCATACCAGTTATCTGCAGGTTCAATACGCACTGACCGGCCAAGCGAATCCACAGTAAAAGTGACGGGCGCAGGGGTCTCAAATGTCAGGTTCAGGACATCAATGGGCTCATTGGGATCCTTGATGTAATTTGAAAGCCAGTCGAAAGACCGGTTGTATATCTCATCCTCAAACATGACGAGATTTGGGAAGTTCTGAATCGTGGGAGGCATATTGGGGATGTCCAGGTTGGCAACCACGGACATGGGCCCATGTACGGTGACCCAGAGGGGATTGGCCGTTCCTGAAGCGGAACCGCTCCATCCTGTGAATTTGTATGTGGGATCCTGTACGGTCAGGGTAACCATCACCCGGGCTCCTGAATCGTACCACGGTCCTGAGGGTGATACAGCGACCGATGCTCCCTGCACATTCGCGGGAAATGTGGATACATGGAGCCTGAACTGGGACTTCCAGTTGGCGTGCTGCACTACCGGCTCGTTCAGGGTGACCTGCGCTTCCAGGAGCGGTCCTGTATAGGATCCGCTTCCCGTTCCTGTCCATCCTGTGAACAGATACAGTATATCCCCGCTACCTTCTCTCACACTGTCCTCTATGGAAACTGTTATTTGCTGTCCCTCGCCAACCCAGAGGCTGTCCGGCGTTGGAGTTCCGTGAGCGGATTCCACTTTCAGCAGATAGGAAGCTCCAAAAACAGCCATATAAGTCACTGCCGTATCCGGCACCAGGATCGTGTGCTCCTGCGCCTTATGGTCGCTCCAGCTTTCAAAGGCATATCGTGTATCCGTTCCTTCTTCCTGAGGGGATACGGCATTGAGCGTATGTGTGGACCCCGGTGCCCAGTTAAACACCACGGGCGTGGTCAATTCCTCGCTGTCGACCACGATTCTACGGCCGGGGGGGTCGCTGGTGACGATCACCCTGCCCTTGATGAAATTGGCCGTAAGGGATTTGGGGCCGGACATGAAAAGCATGAGGGGATTCGTTATGGCCGTGGTATCCCCGGTCCATCCGGTGAAACCGTAACCCTCCTGCGAGTTGCCGATCGCGGTGATCTTCGTTCTCTGTCCTGCCGCCCCCCAGCCCCTGCCCTGTACAAAAGGCTGTACTGTCCCCGCTCCTTCCGGTTCGACATCGACCAGGATCCTGTACTCCAGGTCCCACAGGGCAGTTTCCTGTACAGGACCCTTCATCAGTATGATGGGATTGCGCTGCAGGCCTGTGTAACTGTTGGTGCCTGTCCCCTGCCATCCTGCAAACCGGTAGCGGACACTGTCGTTTACAACGACCATGGAATCCACTTCGAACACCACCTGTGTATTATTATCGTACCATCCGTCACCCTGTGGATTTCCCCTGTCGGAACTGACCGACAGCTGGTACTGGGTCTTCCACTGAGCAGTCTCTGTCACAGGAGCATTTAATGTGACTTCAAAGGCATTGTCGCCCCCTGTATAGGCACCAAAGCCCGTCCCGATCCATCCCGTGAAACGGATGACCGTCCCGGGTCCGCCGGATACGGAGGTGTCGACGGAAACACTCGCTTTCTCTCCCTCATTGAACCATCCGGAGCCTGTAGGCTGACCGTATTCCGAAACCACGGTCAGATAATATTGATTCTGCCATACAGCCGTTTCGGCTATCGGACCTCCAACGATAAACGTTGTGGGATTGTTGGGTCCTGTATAAGAACCCGGTCCTACTCCCTCCCACCTCTGGAACGTATGCCTGCTGCCTTCACTGCCTTCCACGAAAGGAGGACTGACCAGAATACTGGCGAGCTGACCCGTCTTTTTCCATCCGCTTCCGCTTGTCGTACCGTACGGTGAGATGACCTCTACCAGATATTCCTCGTCCCAGTCCGCCGTCTGGATAAGAGGCTCGTTTACGGTTACCTGTACCTCTCTGTAAGGTCCTGTGTAGGATCCGGAACCATATCCGGTCCAGCCCGCGAATTTGTACCGTGTCGTTCCTTTGAGCCCCAGAACAGCATCGTCTACTGAAATATTGACCTTGGTTCCCTTGTAATACCATCCTTCCCCAACAGAATGGGCATCCTTGTCCTGGGTGTTGATATCCAGAAAATATTCGATCAGATATGAAGCCGTGAGCGTCAATGGAGTAGAAGGCACTGTTATTGAATGTTCCCTCGCCTTGCCGTCACTCCAGTTATTGAAATGATAACGGACCTGATCGCTTATGGAATGAAAATTAGCCGCCGCTATGGAATGCGAACTCGCCGGCGGCCAGTAAAAGGTTTTCGGGCTCATGAACGTTTCGCCGTCCACGACAATCTGAACTCCGGTCACTGGTTCCGTTGTGATACTGACAGCAATGCCCTCGCTCACTGTGACCGTTGCATCGTCCGTATCAGACCCTCCGTCGTCATCAGTAACCCTGACATGGACCTGATAGGTTCCGGCTGCGGTGTAGGTTTTATAGGGATATCTCTGGTTCGAATCGTCATATTGCCCGTCATCATCGAGATCCCATTCAAAGGTGTGCGTGTCGTTGCCGCCCGGATCCGACACCCCTCCATTGAACTGTATCTGATAGTTGATGACACCTTCGTAAGGTCCGCCCGCATCCGCTGTGGGGGCCACATTGTTGACCGTAACCGTAAGCTGGTCTGTGGCTGTGCCTCCGTCTCCGTCATTCACCGTGAGTGTGACGGTAAAAGTGCCGTTGTCCTGGGCAATCTCACCCAGATAATGACTCTTATGAAAGGCCTGCCTTCGACTTATAACAGTGATATGCAGGAAGATAAAAAAATACTCTTCAGTGCTAAAAATGATTGTATTCAAAGTATTGAAATATTTTCAAAAATACTTGAAGGCCTTGAATTTTCCGGGGGAAAAATATCCGGCAGCCTGGATTCCGGGTTTACAGAGGCTACAGATGCAGCGGACTATCTGGTAAAAAAGGGGGAAAGCTTCAGAAAAGCCCACCATGTTATTGGAAAAATTGTAAAATATTGTCTTGCTAATAACCTGAAACTAAAGGATCTTTCTTTAGAAGTATTAAGGGACTATTCAGGATATTTTGATATGGATTTTTACGACGCAATTGAGATAAAAAGCTGTATTTCTTCAAAGACAGTTGATTGTGGAACATCTGTGGAGTCAGTAAAAAATAATATCAGGAAAAGTGAAGAAGCAATAAGTATTTTTAAGAAACAAGTACTCAGCCTAAGAAATAAAATACCTGATTTTAACGAATTAATAAAGGATTACATTTAAAATTTATAGCCTGATTTTCTTGGTTCAGGCGTAGGTTTATTGCTTTATTATTTTCAGTTGGTTGGTACTATGGTTCGAATCATCTTTCCCCAGCCAGTAACTTTTAATTTTATAACCTAACAAAATCATAAAGCACATAATTAATTATTGTAAAATTATAATAATTGTGCTATAAAATTTATTATAAATACTACAAGATATATTTTATTTGGAAGCAAATAATTATTAAAAAATAAGAAAGGAAAAATCATGAGAATAATATTAATCCTTGCAGCAATTGTTTTGCTTGTAGTGGGAATTTTAGGTCTTTTCCCTTCAATCGGCTGGGCTCATGTGCAATTGTGGCGTGCAATACTGGAAATAGTTGTAGGTGGCCTTGTATTAATAATAGGTATAAGAAAACGTTAGAGTTTTAAGATTTTAAAATAATATAATTTAATTTAAAATATTTTGTAAAAGCAATAAATATTAAA
>CAYXFJ010000218.1:0-5261 GCA_964464265.1 uncultured bacterium | reverse complement strand
GCGCCCTGTACCCGCGGGGAAAAGCTCTATGCTGTACGGCCCGATGCTGTGTCCAGCTGATCCGGGCAATACCACGGTCACAGTGCTGTCCGTGTAGTTCAGAACAGCCAGAGTTCCGTTCTCAAGAACACTGGCGTACACTTCCTCCGGCTTCAGTATGTTCAGCATGGCCTGTGTTCTCTGGTCCAGATCTTTCATCCTGATCAGATGATCCCTGATGAAACCTGCATACCGTTCCGGCGGCTCCCTGTCGCCCCTGTCAAATATCACGGTCCCTTTTCCGGTTTCCTCTCTCACCCAGCGGTTATAAACCGAATAATCGTCTTCAAGGGTTCCCAGGGGCATTCTCGCCCAGTAAGGAGCGATCACCCTTCCCCCCTCCTGAACCCAGCGGTCTATAGCGTCCAGTACCTCTGCTTCCACGTCATCGCTCCACAAGAATACGAGCACTCTGTACCGCGGAAGTGCTCCGTCCAGGATCATGCGCTCGCTGACAAAATCGAAATCCAGATGCCGGCGGAGAGCCACTACCCGCTGATTGAAGGGAAAACTGAAAAGATGCCTGAAAACACCGTCATCAAGTTTGGATTTGGTGTCCGGGTAAAGAACCCCCACCTCGATAAAGGGCTCGTCCCGCATATCGAGAAGCGGAGCCAGCTCCAGCCACTTGCTGACGCCCTGATCGTTATAGAGCACGTTCGGATGATAGAAGAACAGATGCTGTCCATTGTTTACCAGAATATTATATATTCGGCCTGCCACTCCCCTGGCAGATCCGGAGCTTGCGGGCTCGGTACCGAAGGGCACTCCGTAAAACCGTGCGGCTGAAGACATCATCCGTGTCGCATAGAAATTCTCCGCATAACTGTCCGTCT
Source organism: uncultured bacterium (assembly GCA_964464265.1). GTDB lineage: Bacteria > Zhuqueibacterota > QNDG01 > QNDG01 > DSAB01 > CAYXFJ01. The sequence continues at coordinate 4,386 of CAYXFJ010000218.1, read as the reverse complement.
CGTTCGTGGCGCGTATGCCTCCCCTGATTCTGACCATGCTCCGGGTCTGATCCGTAAAATCCGTACCGGATTCAACAAACCCCCACCCTCCGGCCGACTGGTATATGGGAGTTAGTGGCATGGCCTCCCTGGCCCATACAGCCCAGCGCTCGCACCACTCCGTCATGGCATCCATGTACCAGTCCACGAAATCCTTGCGTTTCCGTTTTACTTCCGCATACTGGGGGATGAAGGTTTCAATCTCCTCGAAATCCGCATGGTCTTCTCTCCATGCGGTATTGAGGCTTCCGATATCGCCGTACTTTTTCTTGAGATAGGACCGGAAATGAGGCGAGGCGTGCCTGTCCCCTGCCCACCATCCGATGTGTATGTGTTCGGTCTGTCCTTTATAGCCCCAGTTGCCTCCTGCAGGATACTGGGATTCTCCGTAATTCCCGCTCGGTCCCAGCCTCACGCCGAGCAGCCTTACACCGGGTTCGAAGTGCCTGCCGAATGAATTGAGAAATGCTTTTACATACGGGACCTGATTCTCGCAGAAAATGGATTGTATGTTGTTTGATCGGCCGTGTTCGAGACACGCGAATCCTTCATTCTCAGCGGAAGCCTGAAACCAGTCCGGCAGCGCATAGGCGGATCCCACGATAAGCAGGGGGAACCATTTCAGTTCGTAATCCCCCGCCTTTTTCACGATTGCATCGTACAGGCTCCAGTCAAACTTCCCTTTCACGGGCTCGGCGAAGTTCCATGCCACATATGTCTCCACGCCGTTGAATCCGAGGAGGCTGAGCAGCGGGCACATCTCCTCCATGCTGGCAAGCGACTGCTCAAGATGCCTCATGTCCAGTGAGATCCCTGCGGTCATGACGAGATCCATGGGCTTGGCAAGAGAGACGAGCGGTTTCATGCTCCGGGGGATCTCTCTCTTGACACGCCGGATGAGTCCGCCGATCCTGTCCTTAATCTCAAGACTCTGGAGCGAACCCACACCGGCTATGGTTATATCCGCTCCTCCTCTCTGCCTGTGCATGAAAGCGGGCTTCGAAATCCTGAAAACAGCCTGTCTCTTCCGGCCCGTACCGAGCACTGTATATCCAGCCTCTGCTGCTGCGGATATATAGGCAGGAACAGATCCAGGGACTGCGGGAGAAGCAGGTCTGTCCGCATCGAAATATACCTCGATCAGGCCCGGAGGCTGGTCGTAATGCGTGATGATCAGGAAGAGCTCGGATACATTCTGCGGGATTTCACCAGTGACCCGGAAAGAAATTCCCTCCCTTCTATAGTAGTCCCTGCCGGGCTGAGGGGCTAAAACCTGGACACCGTTCCAAACCTGCCTGACCGGTCCATAAGGCTGCGAAACGGGCTCTATCCCCTTATCAGCAGTTGACCCGGCCTGAAAACTGAGTTTTACATCCGGATAAGCAAAGAGAATGGCCGGAAAAATGGCTGTCAGGTACCACAGGTTGATTTTTTTCATGGTCAGGAAATCCTCATTGAATCCGTTTTAAATAGCGTCCCAGCCAGTATGGAAGCGAATAGATGTCGCCTGAGTATTCGCTGTGTCCCCTTCCGCGGCTGTCCAGATCAAAGGCATTGCCGTTGTACTTGCTCATCGGGCGCTCATCCGGAGGCAGCACATCCGTAATTGTCTGATTCCGGAAATTCTCTTTAAGGAATTCGAGATCTTTGCGATGGCTGTTGACCACTGTCCAGTCCAGAAAATCGAGCGGAGTATTCTGGAGGGTCCAGATCGCTTCCTCCAGATCGATAGGCTCTATATCCATGGAAGCCGCGAAAAAAGTCCACAGAGGATTTTTCTCGGGTTTCTCGATCTCCCAGTGAGGCCGTATGGTCTCGCGGAATCTGTTCTTCAGCGTATCGTTGAACGCATAATGGTAAAGGTTCCAGTAACTCAGGAAAGCGAGCTCGTCATCCGAATGGTTCCAGCCTGAGGAAAGGTCCTCTCCCTCCACATAGCCGACCTCCGTGATGGGGATCATGATATTGTCAAAATACCCGTGATCCTTCATGAGGCCAAAAGCCCTTTCTTTATAGACCTCTTTGCCGGTGAAGTGATACGCAGTCTCGAGGAACCCGATGATCTCCACCGAGTTGAGACGCCTGTCTCCCACAGCCCTCGGGAAGCGGTTGATGTACTCCGGATTCCATTTCCCCCAGTATGTGGGCTTGCCGTCATGATCGATGAGGTACCAGTTGTTCCGCACAATATGGTCCATGCACTGATCCATGAGATCCACGGCACGCTTCTTCCATCCCGGTTCCCCTATCAGTTCGGCAAAAATGCTCAGGGCAAAAAAGTGTCCCACAATCTCATCGCTCGATGTGGTGGCTTTCCATGCCCAGCGGCCGTCGCCTGCTTCCTGCCACGCGCGGACATCACTGGAATGGTAACCCGATCGCTCGAAGGCTCTTGCCGGAAATCCCTTCATGGTATGTATCGTGTACAGACGTTCCATGGCCTCGAACGACTCACATGCATTTTCGAAAGCCCGCGGATCCTTTGTTGCCTGCCACCGGAACAGTTCACCTGCCAGGTACATGGCTGTCCAGAGCCCGTCGTTGTCCGAATCGTAGAGCGCGCCGGTGGAGAAATCACCGGGTTTCTTCATTACATAACTGCTGTTCAGGCCAAAGCGGATATGCCGTAGGCGGATGAGCCTGTCAAAATGTTCCGCCTTGTCAGCCAGCGTCATGGGCTTGAACAAAATGTGGCTGAGACCGGTACGCGTCAGAACAAGCACGCTGCCTTCCGGTCCTTCAGCGATATCAACGACATTATCATCAGGAAGCCACCGCTCCGCTGTCAGGTATCTGAAGCGGCCGTCTTCCTTGAAAAATGCGCCTTTGTCCGTTCCTATCCAGACCTTTTCTCCCACACTTGCCATGCAGGTGATCACGGTCCAGGGTATTTTTTGTTCCAGAACAGGTCCTTTCAGGGATTGCGCATCGAATTTCCAGTATCCGTTCTTTGTGCCGACGAGCAATTCTTTTCCCTTACTGTCCAGCGCAAGGCAGGTGAGATCTTCACCCTTGAATACACTTTCAGGTTTTTTGCCGGGTTTGTACACCCAGAGCTGTTTCTTATCCAGGAGATAGTATCGCCCCCTGAACGGATCGTGGAGCATGGACAGAATTCCCGGAAGCTGAAAATCCTTGTTGACCGTGATATCCCGGACCTTTTCTGCTGAAGAAACGATGACATGAAAATCGTCCCCGATGACCAGCCGGTTCATGCACGGACAGGATTCCTTCTGGAACGTGCCCGCCCACGCGTTGCTCAGCACGCCCTGATCCGTCAGATAGATGAATTGCGACCTGTAGGTCTGGAGCGCCGTAATCTTCATGTCAGCCAGCGGCCTGTACAGCGTTTCCGGGACCAGCTTCCCGTCCAGGGGTTTCAGTAGCCCTTTGTCCGTGCACACGAGTATCTGTCCGTTCCTGTCGCTTCTGACCTGCAACAGGGTGACAGGTTCTGTCAGGCCGAATTTGATCACATCTTTCTGCAGAAAGGGTTCATCTTTCCAGATCTGTTTCGAAGGCTCGCCGGCCCGGACACAGACTGAACACAGCGTGAAGAAAAATATGACGAATCGTTTCATCCTGTACCTCTTGTGTTTTTAGTGTAATTTCCAGTACCCTTTGAAATTTCTCTCACCGGACAGATCCCTCAAGCCAGGCTTTTATGATCGACGGTATTTCACTCGCATCAGCACTCGAAACGCGGAACTTTTCCGGAGCGCCTGACCGTTGATATGCATCTTTGATAATAGAGAATTCCCCGCCGACAAGGCTTCCGGAGGCCGGCTTTCCGTTTTGATCCACCGGGTTCACGAGCAACTGAAACCTGGGCGCCAGACTGGCAGAGAGATCGGGAAGATCGTAAGCGGTGATCGCACCGGGTACAGCGGAGAGAAAATAATGGGGCACATAGTACCGGTTCATTACCAGCTGACGGTATGAGACCAATGGTTCGATGAGGCCGATGCCTTTAAGGGCGCTTTCAAACGCAGCTGCATGGATGAGCACTGGACACATGTCGCCATACGCCAGGGCCGTGATCCGCCCCGGATCTATCTCATCTTTTTTCCCGAGCCAGTTGACCAGCCTCGCCACCTGACCTGCCTGAATCCCTGTAAGGCTTTTGCCAGTCTGCATGGCCATGAACCAGACATTAAAGGAAGCCCTGCCCGGTTTAAAGTTGTATGCGTCCCCCTGGAAACGGCCGGGTCCGGTCTCCCCTGTGCCGAGCAGATCCGGAGCAAGAACCGCGAACCCGGCTTTGACAAGGGATTCCATTTCCATCCCCGGAACGGGCGATGAGGATTTGCCATCCGGATGAAGACAGATAAGCGCAGGAAGGGATGT
>CAYXFJ010000217.1:0-5264 GCA_964464265.1 uncultured bacterium | reverse complement strand
GGAACAGCCCTGCTTCTTGCCTTGAGCATTCTCATGGCCTGGTTTCTTCCCATGTCCAGAGATAAACATCTTGCGCTCAAAAAGGCCCTCCATCTCAAAAAGAAAGGAAAGCCGTGGGACGAGAGTTCACTTAAAGGGATCTTATAAGGGACTGCTGAAGGATCAGGATATTATTGAAAAGTTATTCCCGCGGCCCGTGGAAAACCGCGAGAAACCCCGGTCGAAGAATATGTAAGTCGTCAATGGAAACCGTTGATTAAAAAATCTTTTCATACACCCTGTGCGTTTTATACCAGTCCACACCTATGGCTTTCATATCTCCCATGCTTTTAAAGTTCGCCTCGTCGATCTGCACGATGTCTGCATGCTCGAAGCGGAAGTCCCTGAACGTTTTCGCCATTTCCGTGTACAGTACAGCATTCGCACCCACACCTCTGTGCCCGGGGATCAAACCCGTGCCGTTGAAGTTCGCCCAGCGGCTTTTCCTGAATTCTCTCGCCAGGGTGTACCAGCCGAACGGCCACAGCCTTCCTTTCGTTTTCTTCAGCGCTTCCGAAATATCCACAAAAACGAACAGAAAACCGATGATCTCCTCCCCTTTCATCACGAGCTTGATCAGCCTGGGATCAGCGATCATCATGAGCCTGTCTGCTGCAGCTTTGGCCTCCCTCTCATTCATGGGAAAATAATCGGGGCCTTCGGAAAATGCGCTGTTCACCACTTTCAATATTTCCGGAACCCAATCCTTAAGCTCTCTTTTGCTTTTAAAGGATTTGATATGGAAATTCCGCTTCGCCTTCACGCTCTCCGCAATGTCATAGAAGCGACTGTCCAGCACATGGGCACCGGACAGATACCCGGAATGGGTATCTGTAAGCTTGGCAAAACCGGCATCCTTCATCAGGTCATCGTAATAGGAATAATTATAGGGAATTCCCATGGCCGGGCGGTGCTCGAATCCATGGACAAGAAGCCCGATGCCGTCTCCCTGAATAAATCCTGAAGGTCCTGTCATTCTGGAGAGACCGCGCTGCCCTGCCCATTCCACAGCTTTTTCGAAAAGCGCGCGGCTCACCTCTTTGTCCTCAATCGCATCGAAGAGATAGAAAAATGCGGTGCGTTTTTTCTGGTACTCGTTGTATACCCTGTTGTCCAGAACTGCCACACGGCCGAGCGTCTTTCCGCCCTCCTCCGCCAGGAGAAACTCCGCAGCGGAATGCTCGAAGTAGGGATGTTTTTTCTTGTTCAGGATGAGCCTCATGTCCCCTGTCAGGGGCGGCACCCACTCTAAAGAATCCCGGTAAAGCTCAAAGGGGAATTCAATGAACCTTCGTACATCCTGCCTGTTTTCCGTATCGATCATACGGATTTTCATACTGTGACTCCCTGTCTATCAGGGCATGATGACCGGAAGAAAAATTTTAAAAAGGACATGCGTGCCGGCAGCCGGCAAAGAATGAAAATCTTTATCGGTACTTTCTTGATATCTCGATATAGGCTTTCCGGAAGGGAACGCCCTTCTGGACAAGACGGTAGACCTCTTCCGCAGCGAAAACCTCCCCGGTCAGAGCTTTCTCGCACTGATCTTTATTGACCCGGAGTTGTTCTGTCACGAGCGTCATGATTTCCAGTGTTTCCCGGGTGATATCGAATGCTTTCATTACAGGTTCTTTGGTAAGCTGAAGATCGCGGTGATATCCGGAGGTCAGATTGGCGGTACGAATTCTTAGTTCTAATTCGAGAGAAACTATTCTCTGAAAGTAAGCCCTGACAAGCTCCAGCACATCCGGATTCTTCTTGTGGGGCATGATGGAACTGCCCGTGCACAGGGCATCGGGGAGTTCGAAATAACCGAATTCAGGCATGGAAAAAAGAATGAGATCGGAGGCCATCCGGTTCATATCCAACATGATCTGCCCCAGCGCATGAAGAATCGTGGCCTCGAATTTCCCGCGGCTGTTCTGTACATAGATGGGATTTTTCTGAACCTTTCCGAAACCCAGTTCTTTTGCAGTGAAGGCTCTGTCCAGGTCCACAGGCACACCGTATCCCGCCCCGCTTCCGAGCGGACATTGATCTATGAGCGATAGCACGAACCGTAAGAGACGGATGTTGTCGTTCATCGCATCCCCAAAGGCGTTCCACCACAGCCGGATGGAGGAAGGCATGGCTTTCCGCGTATGGGTGTAACCCGGCAACCGGATGCGGCCGTATTTTCTGATAAATACTCTTAAAGCATCGGTGAATCCGTCAGCCAGGCGCAGACAGGCGGTCAGCTCCTCTTTATAATAAAGCCTCAGGGCAGCCAGAACCTGATCGTTCCTGGACCGTGCGGTATGTATCTTTCTGCCTGTATCCCCCAGTTTGCGGACCAGATGATTCTCAATGGCTGTATGGCAGTCCTCCTCTTCCTTTTTGATCCTGAACCTGCCCTTTGCATGCATGGCCATGATGTTCCTGAGCTCTTCCGTGAGCTCTCTGACCTCTTCCCGTGTCAAAAAACCTGCCTTCTCCAGTGTCCGGGCATGGGCTATGGAAGCCCGGCAGTCGTAAGGCACAAGTCTCAAGTCCATTATGGGATCGCTTCCCACTGTGAAATCTTCAATTTTTTGATTGAGCTTTTTCTTTTCATTCCAGAGTTTCATGGATGTGCTCCGGTTTCATTACTTTCAGGGTGTCATCAGTGTTAAGGCCTTTATTACATGCAGACTCTGCAAATGGAACCTGACTTTTGCCACCTGCAGACCCTGTAACAGGTACGAGTCTTTTCGCCGCTGTTAGGATCAAGAATCCTCACAGCCCGCTCATTCCTCTTTCAGTGTGCGTTCGGTTTTATCTCGCCAGACGTAAGGCTTTCTCTTTTTCAGGACCAGATGATGAACTTTCAGCCGTATCGCATTGATATTGATGAATCCTTTCGAATCCACCGCATCAAACCCCCCCTCGACTTCCATGCTCGACAGATCCTGTTCATAGAGGGAAGTCGGCGATTCCCGTCCGATCACCATGACGTTCCCTTTGTATATTGAGAGGATAACTTTACCGTCAATCGCTTCCTGGCTTTTATTGAAAGCGCTCATTAAAAAATCCATTTCCGGCGAATACCAGAAGCCGTTATAGATCAGCTCGGAAAATTTGGGGATAAGCATATCACGGAGATGCATGACCTCCTTGTCCATGGCAAGACCCTCGAGATCCCTGTGTGCCGTCCAGAGAATCGTGGCGCCCGGTGTTTCGTATATGCCTCTCGATTTGATGCCTATAAAGCGGTTCTCCACCATGTCCACCCTGCCCACGGCATTACGGCTCCCGATCTCGTTCACGTATATGAACAGTTCCAGAGGGTTTGTCCTGACTGTGTTGTCGTTCAGATTGACGACGCTGACAGGATTGCCGTTATGAAAATGGATTTCAAGGAGGGTCTCATGATCGGGCGCCTTTTCCGGAGAGGATGTCCGGTTGAATACGTTTTCATCCGGCCTCAGAAGCGGATCTTCCAGTATCCCGGCCTCATGGCTGATGTGCATGAGATTTTCGTCTTCGCTGTAGGGCTTGCCCTTGGTGGCCTTCACGGGTATGCCCCACTTTTCGGCATAGCGGATGAGGTCTCCCCTTCCCTTGAATGCCCCAAGAAATTCCGGATCCTTCCACGGTGATATCACTTTGATCGTGGGGTTCAGGGCATAATAGGTCAGCTCGAACCTCACCTGGTCATTGCCCTTTCCCGTGGCTCCGTGAGCCACAAAAGCTGCCTTTTCTTTATGTGCGATCTCGATCTGCTTTTTAGCGAGAAGCGGTCTCGCGAGTGAAGTGCCTAAAAGATACCTTCCTTCATAAAGAGCATTTCCCCGCAGCGCAGGAAATATGTACTCTGTGACGAATTCCTCCCTCAGGTCTTCCACATAAACAGCCGAGGCACCTGTATCTAGAGCCTTTTTTTCAACGGCCTTGAAATCATCCTTCTGTCCCACATTGCCCACAAAACACACGACCTGATACCCTTTATTGACCAGCCATTTCAGGATGACCGAAGTGTCCAGGCCTCCGCTGTAGGCAAGCACGACTTTTTGCCTGCTCATCTTCCCTCCTTGTATCTGAACATCAAATTACATCTTGACATTTCGAAATCGGATTGATATATTCTTAAATCTATAAAAGACCTGAAAATAAAGCAAGTAAAAAGGTATTTTTTTTAAAAATCTGCCGCCGTTCTTTTTTGTAAATTTATTTAAACACATACTTCTCATCATCAGCTGATCGCCTTATTTTTTGTACGGCCTTTTCACCAGCGAATAATTCCACCTGTCACGGCAACAGACACCGAACCCCACGGCAGAGAAGCACTTTCCTTCCGTCCAGCGATTTTTTCATCGCCAAAATTAATTTCCAATCAGGGAGCCTACCATGAAAACCGGACTGACTTTCAGACTCTTTTTTATTGGAGCCGCTATAGCGATCCTGCTCAGCAGCATCGCTTTCGCCCAGAGCAATACATTATCGGGGAGGGTTTACGACGGGGCTGATGGGACCGAAACCAAACCGCTCCAAGGTGTCACGGTCAAACTCTACGGTGCACAAAATCAGGGAGATCTGGGTACTGAAATCAACAGCACCACAACGGACCAGAACGGCTGGTACGGCCTCAGAGCACCGGAAGGATATGAATTCTACAACATTAAGGAGGTCAATCCCGGCGGATACAATTCTGTGTCTGCCAGATCCGTAAGCGGTACAGTAATCAATTCGGACAGGATACAGTACAGTGTCGCCTCAGAACCGCTGACCAGTCAAACGCTGACCGGAAACAAGTTCTGGGATAAGAAACCGTCCACGAACAATCCACCCGTGGCGGATGCAGGCGGTCCGTATTACACGAAACCGGGCATGCCCACCAAGCTGGACGGTTCCGGTTCCTACGATCCGGATGGAGACAGCATCGTCAAATACGAATGGTTCTGGCTCAAACAGGGTACATACCATCCGATAGGAAGTGGAAGTTCCAGCCCGATTCTTACCTGGGTGCCTCCGACTGCAGGTAAATTTACCATAAAGCTGCAGGTGACAGACGAGCACAGTGAGACCGGTACAGACACAGCCCCTATTACTATCAAAGAGGAGACCACGATCGAGGAGGATTACGGGGATGCGCCGGCGTCGTATTCCGCAACCGGCATTTTTCACCTGTCTATCGGTCCCGATTTCATGCTCGGGAAATCCATAGACGGGGAATCGAGTGTTCAGCCGAGTTCGGATGCACAGGGGGA
>CAYXFJ010000216.1:0-5267 GCA_964464265.1 uncultured bacterium | reverse complement strand
CGGAACGTTCTTAATCACAGGGGACCGGTTCTTCGTTGAGTACGTCTCCGCCACTCCCAATGTGTCTCAGGCGATGGGACAGAAGATTAAAACCCTGCTTTCCGTAAATGCGGTCACTGCTTCCCCTGAAGACAGGCACAGGACCGGCGGGAATGTTCATTACTGGGGAGTGATATCCGGCCGTTTCCCGAATGCGAGCCGTACATCCCAGAATATTTCCTTTGAACGTTACAAGACCCCGGAAGCGTTCATTACCGGGATACAGGATCTGATCAGAAAGAACGGACTCGCTGTCAAAGCGGTACAGAAATTGTCTGAAACCACAGATGCCTCCGCCAAAAAGACAATGGTCAGAGTGATCTGCGATGGTTCGCAGAGAAATGCAGTGGCATTGCTCACGGCTCTTGAAGAATTCGAAATCAACGGATCCCTGTTCAAGCTTCTGCTTGCGCCGGTGAATTATTCAGACTTCAAAGCTGACCCGGTCAAACTGGTCATCGACTTTTATGTCTACTCCAGTCAGGCAGTTTAAAAATTATTGTGGAACAGCCGAAGGGGTCCGGGTAATAGAGCCTGCCGTTTTCATAAGGGGATTGCTATAAATGATGGCTGTGCTTTTTCTGTACAGGAAATAGAGTATTTTATCTTCATTCATGATTTTTACCGCGCCACAAAGTTCATGTCTGTACAGTGGCGGCATTGGAGCGAGAAGAAAAACACGCGGGGAGGATAGTTCTCCATGCCGTAATGATCTTTGTGGTTTTTTTATGATTCCTGGGTTTTTCTGTAATGAACCGGAGAGACCGGATTGATCCGTGTCATAGGTGGAAGACATAAGGGAAGGCGGCTTCAAGGTCCTCCGGGCCTTGCCTTCCGCCCCACGACAGGAAGAGTCAAAGAGTATATTTTCAACATCATCGGCACATCGATTCTCGATGCAAGGGTACTCGATATTTTTGCAGGCACAGGATCGCTGGGGATTGAGGCACTGAGCCGCGGGGCAGAAGAGGTTGTATTTATCGAGCAGTCGAGGATGAATCTGGCAATTCTCGAAAAAAACATTTCTCTGTGCAGCCTGGGGTCTCAATCCAGGATTATCAGGGGAAATGTATTCGATGAACTGAAAAGATTCGGAAGATCAGGCGAAAAGTTCGATTTTATTCTGGCAGATCCTCCCTTTCGGGAATCGCTGCACAGCGAAATTGCACGTACTGTTCATGAAACCGGGGTGTTATCCTGTGACGGCTGGCTGATAATAGAACATGAATCCCGTGATGCAGGAATTGAGATACCGCTTCGTTCAGTGAAAAACAGAAAGTTCGGACATTGTGTCGTGACCACTTACGCTCCGGGAGGTTAAAATGGGAACCGCGATTTATCCTGGCACTTTCGATCCGATTACCAACGGGCACCTTGACATCGCTGCCCGGGCATCGCGCCTTTTCGATAGGCTGATCGTAGCAGTTTCCAACAACCCCAGCAAGCACCCTCTTTTTTCTCTCAAGGAACGTGTTCAAATGGTTCGCAAGACAGTGGCCGGCCTTCCGAATGTGGAGGTAGACACGTTTCAGGGTCTTCTCGTGAAGTATGCTGAAAGCAGGGAGTGTATAGCCCTGATAAGGGGATTGAGAGCGGTATCGGATTTTGAATATGAATTTCAGATGGCCCTGATGAATAGAAAATTGATGCCGGAAATGGAGACGGTTTATTTGATGCCGAGCGAAGAATATACGTATATCAATTCGAGTATAGTCAAGGAAGTGGCCATGCTGGGAGGCGATGTCAGAAGGTTTTTGCCTTTAACGGTTGCTGAAGCACTGAAAAAGAAAGTAAAAAAATAAGAAACGTAATGACTAACACGGAGAATCCAAAGTCCTATGAATCTGATTCAAGACATTCATAAAAAAGCTTCTAAAAGAGGGAAACGCATTGTTCTGCCTGAAGGGTCGGATGACCGTATGTTCAGCGCCGCAGAGAAGATCGTACGTGAAGGGATCTGTGAGGTGACACTGCTGGGCTCTCCCGAGGTTTTACAGAAAAGGGCCAAAGAATTGGGAGTTTCTCTTAAAGGTGTTCATCTTATGGAGCCTGGAGACGCTGCCCATAAGAAAGAATTCGCGAAAACGCTTTTCGATCTCAGAAAGCACAAAGGCATGACACCCGAGGAAGCGGAGAAGAAGATCGTCGAGCCTCTGTTCTGGGGGGCCATGATGGTGAGGATGGGTCAGGTGGACGGAAGCGTGGCCGGTGCATCAAATACAACAGGAGATGTTCTGCGGGCCGGGTTACAGTGCATCGGTCTGGCAGAGAACATATCCGTTGTATCCAGTACTTTCCTGATGATCGTTCCCGGCCGGGAAAAGGCGTTCTCATTTGCAGACTGCGCTGTGGTCCCGGATCCCGATCCCGGGCAGCTTGCGAGCATAGCCATTGCCTCGGCGAATACGCACAAGAAACTCACGGGTGACGAACCCGTCGTAGCCATGCTGTCGTTTTCCACCTATGGAAGTGCTGAACATGAAATGGTGGATAAGGTGAAAGAAGCGACCCGGATCGCAAAGGAAAAAGCCCCGAATCTGAAAATCGATGGAGAGCTTCAGTTTGACGCAGCCATTGTACCTGCCATAGGACAGAAAAAGGCGCCTGGAAGCACGGTCGCGGGCAAAGCCAATGTCATGATTTTTCCCAATCTCGATGCAGGCAATATCGCCTATAAGATCACACAGCGCCTTGCTGGAGCGGAAGCCATCGGGCCTATCATACAGGGTCTTAAAAAACCGGCAAACGATCTGTCCAGAGGATGCAGTGTGGACGATATAGTCACTGTGGCTGCCATCTGTTGCCTTCTTTCGGACTGAGGCTCTGTAACGGGAACAGATTCGCGACGATTGATCTTTGAATAAAATAGTGTGAACGATGCCTGGGGGGATTGGCTGTGAGTGCCAGTCTGTCCTTTATTTACTTCCTCCTGAACATATCCCTATACTTCGCCTGCCCGCCTCAGGCTGTGCAGCTTGTTTAGAGGTAATTTCCTGATATTCTCTCAGGAAATCAGAGCCGCAAGAGAATATTATTTCTTGAGCCGTTTATGACCACCATTCATTTCAGTGATACGATCGAAAGCCACGAGAGAAAGCTTCATCTTCAATCGCAGGCTGCCGCGAACAGCCGGCAGATGACGTTAACGCTCTTTGACAGCGGCCAGGTCCTTCATCAGAGAATCGTTCCTCTTGAGGGGGGAAGTGCAGCCACCACGGAAAACGTCAGATCCATACACGCCGAATGGGTCATGAGCCTTTCCCTCATGTCCGGGATTTTTAGCCGGCTGGACACCATCGATCATCCGCAGAGTCTGGAGTTTCTTGGGCATCAGTTCATGCGATGGCAGATGTTCAAGGAATCGTTTCAGATATTCAACAGGGTGATCTCTTCCACGCCGGAATTGGGTCAGCCCTATATTTATCTTTCGGAGATGTACAGGGTTCAGGGGAAACTTGAAAAAGCCGCCGAGATTTTACTCAAAGGAGTGGAAAAGGCTCCAGGGAATAGAGACCTGTGGCATGCACTGGGAGTCATTTATCTGGACCAGGATCAATTCAGTGAAGCGCTAAAAGCTTTTCGCAAATCGTTGGAAAAAAATGACCGGTTCGATTCACATATTTACACAGCGGTCTGTTTGCTGGAAGCTGAGGGAGAATCCGGCGGGGATATCCCTGCCGGCTCTTCCGGGACTAAAAACGATGTGGAGAAACATATTCAGGCTGCCTGTCAATCAGCACCCATTGCATCGAAAAAAAGACTTGAGGAAATTTTGAAAGAATACAGGACCGGAAAGACGGGCACTGCCATGCAACTCCGGAAATGGATTCAATCCCATAATACTGGCGATCTGGACTTTTTGGAGATATTCTATCTTGCCTATATATACAGTGATTGGGGCAGGCATCCCAGATGGATTCAGAAAACAGTCAAAAGAATGGAACATCTTGAAGAAACAGGGACGACCCTGCCGGATCTGAACCGTCATCTCGGAATCGGATATATCCTCTTGTGCAGGGGACTTTTTGATAAAGCCCTGGAATCGCTTAAGAAGGCCAGCCAGAAGGATCCCCATTCCCAGCAGATCAGGAAGGCAATGCGTCTGGTTGAAAATGAAGAAAAAGGACTGTCAACGATGATCAAGGCCCTTCTTTCATAAATCAAAAAGCGGGGTCTCAATATTATTCAAGAAGGATTTTTGATTCGTCAGGTCTTTGAAAGAATAGACAGCGGATATCTAACGTGCGGAAACCGAATATTTCCTGCTGTTTGTACCGGTCTGTACCCATGACCGAATATTGACCATACTCTGGTCAAGGGGTCGCACCTTTTGTATGAAGGTAAATTTAGAGTCATTGTTTTTATTATACTTATAGGCATTGTTGCGGGCACGGATTTCTGGTATATTATTTGCGAGTTAATGGAAAGCTTTAGTACATATAAAATTTGAGCTAAAAACAGAGGAATCTGAATGAGACGCGCTCGACGCTTTTCCCTGTCCGGAAATGCGGCTAAAGGAGTATCGCTATATACTTTACTTTTTTGTGTTCTGTCAACTCCTGCGATCCTACAGGGTCAGCTACTATCACCCGTTACGGTTACACCGAGCAACACTGTTGTAGGTGTGACCAGCACTCATACCATTTCCTTTACGACAACTTCGGGCATTCCCTCAGACGGGAAGATTGTTGTCCTTTATCCCGGTTCATTCAACAAGACGAGTGAAGTTATTGCTACCTCGACTACAATGGATGGATCATTTTCAGTAGATGTTACTACTTATCCCGATTCCATTATAATTATAAGAAGTGGAGGAGGCCTAACCAGCGGTGGTTCGCCAGAAAATCTCAGTCTGAAATATATTACTAACTCTACAACAGCAAGAACCGATTATCAAACCATTGTTTGGACTAAGGAATCCGATAATACTATTATAGATACAGGGACTTCTTCGGTTTTCACTATTGTGGCAGGATCACATGTTGGTTTTGGTGTTACACTTGTCGTTGCAGGGGACAAGACAGCAGGCACGGCCTTTAATGTGAATCTAACCGCTCAGGACGGATACGGAAATACGATCACCACGTATAATGGAACAGTGACGATAAGTGATGGGACGGGTTCAATCACTCCAACAACGAGTGGAAGTTTTACAGCGGGGATAAGGACTGAGAACGTAACAATTACTAAGGTTAAATCTGGAAATTTCATTACGGTTGTCGGTGCTG